>JBCBSA010000043.1:0-12334 GCA_039819425.1 Planctomycetota bacterium | reverse complement strand
CGAAGGGTTCGCCGGCCTTGCGGCCGTCGGGTGTGGCGCCCGTGGCTGGTCGAGACGTTCATGGGCAAGCTGCGCAAGCACCCGACCTACCGAAACGCCACCCACACCCAGAGCGTCCTGACCATCACCTCCAACGTGGTCTACGGCAAGTCCACGGGCGCCACACCCGACGGCCGCAAGGCCGGCGAACCCTTCGCCCCCGGCGCCAACCCGATGCACGGCCGCGACGCCGAGGGCTACGTCGCCTCGGCCCTGTCCGTCGCTAAGCTCCCCTACGACGCGGCGCTCGACGGCATCAGCCTCACCAACACCGTCCTGCCCTCGGCGCTCGGCTCGTCCCGCGACGACCAGGTCGGCAACCTCGCCGGCTGCCTCGACGGCTACTTCGGCGCCGGTGGGTTCCACATGAACGTCAACGTGTTGGACCGCGAGACCCTGCTCGACGCGATGGAGCAGCCCGAGAAGTACCCCCAGCTCACCGTCCGCGTCTCGGGCTACGCCGTGAACTTCGTCAAGCTCACGCCCGAGCAGCAGCGGGACGTGGTCAACCGCACGTTCCACGCCAAGCTGTGAGACGTCGGCCCGTCGGGATTAAGATGTGACGGCATGCCGGGTCCCTCCGCCACGCATCCCGAGTCCGACGGGTTCGACCTCCCACAGGTCCCCGCCGCCGAACCGGAATCCGCCGGCTCCGCCCGCTCGGGGTGGGTGCACAGCCACGAGACCACCTCCACCGTGGACGGCCCGGGCTTCCGCTACGTCGTCTGGCTCGCGGGCTGCCACCTCCGCTGCCGGTATTGCCACAACCCCGACACCTGGGCCGTCAACCACGGCCGCCGGCAGACCCCCGCCGAGGTCGTCGCCGACGTCGGGCGATACGCGTCGTTCCTCAAAGCCACCGGCGGCGGGTTCACCGTCTCGGGCGGCGAGCCGCTGGTTCAGGCCCCGTTCGCCCTCGAGCTCCTCCGCCGGGCCAAGGCTGACCTCGGCCTGCACACCGCCCTCGACACCAACGGCTACCTCGGCCACCGCGTCAGCGACGACGAACTCGACGCCGTCGACCTGGTGCTGCTGGACCTCAAAGCCTTCGACCCCGAGCACCACCGCGCCGTCACCGGCTTCGACAACGCCGACATCCTCCGCTTCGCCCGCCGCCTCGCCGACCTGAACCGCCCGACGTGGGTGCGTTACGTCCTCGTGCCGGGGCTCACCGACGACCCGGCGGAGATCGCGGCGCTCGCCGAGTTCGTCGCCCCGATGCCCAACGTCGAGCGGGTCGAGGTGCTGCCGTTCCACCAGATGGGTAAGGCGAAGTGGCGGGAGCTGGGCCTGGAATACCCCTTGGCCGAGAGCCCCGCGGCGACGCAGGCTCAGGCCGAGGCCGCGGTCGCCCTCTTCCGCGCCGCGGGCTGCCCGACGGCGTGACGCGTCGCCCCGAAAGCCCCGGAAGCGAACAGGAGTCCGTGTCGAGCGGGTGACGCGTTAGAGGCCGTACTCGGCCCAGCGGTCGCTGACGCGTTGCTTGATGTTGCCGGCCATGTCCAGGATCGTGGGCCAGTCGCGGACGGGTTGGCCGTGGACTTCTTCGCCGGGCCACTTGCGGGTGGCGTCGAGGCCGATCTTCGTGCCGGCGCCGAGGCGCGGGGCGGCGTGGTCGAGGATGTCGAGGGGGCCGTTGACCAACTCGATGTCGCGGCCGGGGTCGGCGTTCGCCAGGAGGTGGAACAAGACCTCTTCGTGGTCGTGGACATCGACGTCTTGGTCGACGACGACGATCGCCTTGGTCCAGGCCATCTGCCCGGCGCCCCAGACGGCGTGCATCACGCGGCGGGCCTGGAGGGGGTACTGCTTGTTGATCTTGATGAAGGCACAGTTGTGGAAGCAGCCGAACATCGGCAGGTCGTAGTCGACGATGTCGGGGATGAGGGTCTTGAGCAGCGGGAGGAAGACGCGCTCGGTGGCTTTGCCGAGGTAGTAGTCTTCCTGCGGGGGTCGGCCGACGATCGTCGTGGGGTAGAGCGGTTCTTTGCGGTGCGTGATCGCGGTGACGGTGAAGACGGGGTAGCGGTCGGGTAAGGAATAAAAGCCGGTGTGGTCGCCGAAGGGCCCCTCGAAGACCGCGCCGGGGCCCAATTCCGGGGGCGGTTCGCCGTGGCGGGGGCGGGGGTCGAAGCCGATGGGGCCGGCCTCGGTGCTGACGATGCCCTCGATGACGATCTCGGCGTTGGCCGGGACGTGCATGTCGATGGTCTTGCATTTGACGAGTTTGATGGCGCCGCGGTTGAGGAAGCCGGCGAACATCAGCTCGCTGATGCCGGGCGGCAGCGGCGCGGTGGCGGCGTAGGGCAGGACGGACTCGCCGCCGAGGACGATGGCCAGAGGCATGCCCCCCCCGGAGGTGTCCCCCTGCGTGGCGTGGTGTTTTTTCCAGGCCCGCCAGTGCGACGCGCCGTCGTGGTGCATGTGCCAGTGCATCGCGGTGTGGTTTCGGTCGATGAGCTGGGCGCGGTACATGCCGACGTTGCGGGAGGGCCGGGGCTCGCCGTCGGGCTTGTCCGCGTCGTCGGGGTGGATGGTGTACATGCCCGCCAGCGTGATGTATCGCCCTTTTCCGGGGGCGGTGCCCGCCTGCTCGGGCGACAACTCGTAACCACACTTCCGGGGGTCCCCGTCGTCGGGCCAACACTTGATGATGGGCAGGTCGAAGAGGTTGATGTCGTCGCCGGTCTTGACGACTTCCTGGCAGAGCCCAGACTTGACGACCTTGGGCGGGGCTTGTCCGGCGACCTGCGCGAGTTCGACGCCCTTCTTGAGTTTGTCCATCAGCGACGCCGGCGGCTCGGGCTTGACCAGCGATGCGACGCGCTCGGCGAGCGCTTCGAAGCCGCCATCGGTGCAGCCCATCGCCCTCTCCATGCGGCGGTAGCTGCCAAAGGCATTGATCAACAGCGGGAACTTGGCTTCGCCTTCGGGGGTCCGGACGTTCTCGAACAAGAGCGCCTTGCCGCCGCGGTCGTGGTGGCGCGGGTCGAACGCGGCGGCGTGGTCGGACGCCTGCGCGGCGGGCGACTTGCTGACGCGGTCGGCGATCTCGGTGACCTCGAGCATCGATGACACCGGAGCGGTCACGCGGTGCAGCTCGCCGGTTTGTTCGAGGGCGTCGACGAAGTCACGCAGCGTTGAGTAGGTCATCGCGGTCGGCCTTTCGCGGGAGGGGGCGGCTCGGGGTCGGAGCATAGCCCCGCCACCCCCGGAAGGGCTCACGAGCGACGGGCTACTCACCGAGCTCAACCGACCGGTCGCGGGCGGCGGTGAGGGCGCGGCGCACGACGGCTTCGAAGCCGTCGGCCTGGAACGAAGCGATCGCGGCCTGAGTGGTGCCGCCGGGACTGGTGACCTTGCGGCGGAGCTCTTCGGGCGGATCGCCGGACTCGAGCATAAGCTTCGCCGCACCGAGGATGGTTTGCTTGACGAGCAAGCCGTGGCCGTCGCCGAGGCCCATCTCGCGCGCGGCTTGCGTCATCGCCTCGGCCAACAGGAAGACGTAGGCCGGCCCCGATCCGGAGACGGCGGTCACGGCGTCGAGGTCGTCTTCGGTGACTCGGACCACCTCGCCGCAGCCGCGGAGCAGCTCGACGCAGAGGTCGGCGTCGCTGCGGTCCGCGGTCGACCGCCCGCACTCGGCGACGGCCGACATCCCCGCGCCGACCATCAACGGCGTGTTGGGCATCACGCGGACGACCCGCGTCGACCCGCCGGCGGCCGCCTCGATCGCCGCCGACTTCACGCCCGCCATGATAGAGATCACGACCTGCCGCTCGCGGTCGATCCGCCGCATCGCGTCGGCGAGGCCGGGGAAGACCTGCGGCTTGACGGCGAGCATGATTTGTTCGCTGCGCGTGACGACGTGGGCCGCGTCGGCGTAGGCGGCGACGCCCATCGCTTCGAAGACTTCACGCCGCTCGACGCTGGGATCGGCGGCGGCGATCTTGGCGGGTGGCAACACGCCGTTGTCGATCGCGCCGCGCACGATGGCTTCGGCCATGTTCCCCGCGCCGATGAGTCCGAGGGTGTATTCCAAGAGACGGTTCTTTCGTTGGTGAATCCGGTGGGACTACGACGCTTCGGGTCGGTCGCTGATCCAGACGCGGCGTTCGGTGTCGAACACGAGGAAGTCTTCGTTGAGCTCGAACCAGGTGCGGAGCTCGTCGTTGCCGCCGCGGGCGGGCGTCACACGCAGGATCGTGGCCCGCGGCGAGAGATCGAAACCCCGCCCCCCCCGGAAGAAGCCCAAGCCCCGGCCGTCGTCCGCCTGCTCCTGCGGCAGGCCGCGGAAGAGCAGGGCCAGCGCGTCGGCGTAGCCGTGGGATGCGGCGAGCGCGGCGACGGCGACGCGGTCGTTGAGGGCGTCGAATCGGCTGGCCTCCCAGGCCTCGCCGACGGCGGCGTCGATGTCGAAGCCCCGCTTCAGCCGCAGGGTCGTGTAGACGTCGTCGAGCTGCCACTCGTTCGCCCCGGCCAGGTACCGGGTGAGCGCGTCGTGGTCTTCGGGCTCGGCGACCAACGCCGCGGCGCGGAACCACTCGATCGGCAGGCTGTCGTCGAACCCCAGGGCCTCGATCAGCTTCGGCTTCGCCTCCTCGACCCAGCCGTTCTGGATCAACACCGCCACCAGGTCGGGCGACTGCGTCAGCCGATCCATCACCAGCGCCTTGTGGTCGGTCCAGCTGATCCGGTTGAGCATGTACCCGGCGTGTGTGTCGAGGGCTTGGTGGTCGAGCGCCTGGATCACCGCGGTGGGGTGCCGGCGGCCGATCCGGGTCAGGAGTCGGACCTGGGTGTCGTCCGGGCTGAAGCTGTTCTGGTTTTCGGTGGCGAGGGCGAGTCGGCTGACGAGCTCGCCGGCCTGGTCTTCGGTTAGCCCCTCGACGATGTCGGCCTCGATGTCGGCCAGGACGTCGGGCGAGGCTTTACGTTCGACCCAGCCGTTGTTGTCGGCGACCGGCGCCGGGTCCGCCACCGGGGCCGGGGCGTCGTTCAGCCGGGTCTCGATGGTCTCGAGACGGGTGTTAATCGTCTGGAGTTCCTGGCGGAGCAACTTCAACTCGGCGAGCAGCTGTTGGTCGATTTCGGCGTCGGCGAAGGCGGGCGGCACGACGGCGGCGGCGGCCAGGACAGCGAGCAGGGGCAGCTTCGGCAGGCGTGGCTTGATCGACGACATGGGTGAGTTCTTTCGGGTGGGCAGAAGACGCAGACACGCGAGTTACGGATCGAGACGCAGCCCGTCACGGATCGACTGGGCCCGGGTCAACAGGTCGAGCAGCTCGTCGTCCTTGGCTTTGCGGACGAGGCCGCGGAGGTCGTTGAGTCGGGCGGCGAAGCGGTCGAGGGCTTCGCCGATGGGCTTGCGGTTGGCGGCGACGATGTCGCGTCGCATCGGCGGGTTGGATAACGCGAGGCGGGTGGTGTCGCGGAAGCCGGTGGAGGCGAGGGTCAGCGGGCCGATGTCGTCGGCGGCCAGCGTCAGCAGCACCGCGGCGAGGTGTGGCAGGTGCGACACGGCGGCGACCTGGTGGTCGTGCTCGTCGGGGGTCATGGTGTGCAGCGTCGCGCCGAGGCTCTGCCACAACGCGGTCACGGCGGCGAGGGCCGCGGCGTCGGTGTTCTCGTCCGGACACAGCACGCACAGCCGGCCCCGGAAGAGGTCGGCGTCGGCGGACTCGGGGCCCGAGCGTTCGGAGCCGGCCATCGGGTGAGCGGGGATGAAGAACTGGGGCTGGGTGAGGTGACGCTTGGCGTCGGCGGCGACGCCGAGCTTGGTCGAGCCGGCGTCGGTGACGTAGAGGCCGCGGCGCTGGTGCTCGGCGAGCGTGCGGAAGACCTCGGCGGTCTTGCCCACGGGGACGGCGAGGACGACGAGGAGCTTGCCGTCGACGCGCACGGCGTCGGCCAACTCGGTGGCGCCGTCGTCGATCGCGCCGACCGCCCGGGCCCGTTCCAACGTCGCCTCGGACCGCGCCACGCCCACGACCCGGCCGGCGTAGCCCGCGGCCTTGACGCCTAGGCCCACGCTGGCCCCGATGAGGCCGGTGCCCACGATCGTGATCTGCGGGATGTCGTCGAGCATCAGGGGCAACTATAATCGGGATTCAGTTCGCGTCACGAGGGGCGGGCCACCGCTACGCGGTTCGCCTCGGCGAATGCGGATGACGATCACGAGCCACGAGAACGAGAACGAGAACGAAAAGGCAATTACACCCCGAGTCCTCTCCTAAAGGCTAGCGCCTACACCCATGACCACCCTCTCCGACTACACCGGCACGTTCGAGCTCGAGTTCGAGCGCCCGCTCCTCGCCCTCGAACGCCAGATCAACGAGCTCGAGGCCCAGGCCGACCCCGACCGCTCGGCCGTGGGCCTGGACCCCAACGTCGACTTCTCCACCGACCTGCGCCGCCTGCGGCAGTCGCACACGGCGATGCTCAAGAAGATCTACAAGAACCTCGACGCCTGGTCGACGGTGCAGGTCGCCCGCCACCCCGGCCGGCCGCAGACGACCGACTACATCGCGGCCTTCGTCAAAGACTTCACCGAGCTGCACGGCGACCGCCACTTCGGCGACGACCCGGCCATTGTCGCGGGGTTCGGCCGGATCGGGCCGCACAAATGCCTCGTCGTCGGCCACCACAAGGGCAAGGACGTCAAGGACAAGATCGCCTGCCACTTCGGCTGCGCCCACCCCGAGGGCTACCGCAAGGCGCTGCGCTGCATGAAGCTGGCCGAGAAGTTCGGGCTGCCGATCGTGACGTTCGTCGACACGCCCGGCGCGTATCCGGGGATCGGTTCGGAAGAGCGGGGCCAGGCCGAGGCGATCGCGGTGAACCTGCGGGAGATGTCGCGGCTGAAGGTGCCGATCGTGTCGGTCGTGATCGGCGAAGGCGGTTCCGGGGGGGCGATCGGGATCGGCGTGGCGGACAAGCTGGTGATGCTGCAGTACGCGTGGTACTCGGTGATCTCGCCCGAGGGCTGCGCCGCGATCCTCTGGAAGACGGCCAACCCCGAGAACAACGCCAAGGCGGCCGAGGCGATGAAGGTCACCGCGGCGGACAACCTGAAGCTGGGCACGATCGACGAGGTGCTCGAAGAGCCGCTGGGCGCGGCGCACCGCCGCCCCGCCGCGGCGTGCGACAACCTCGAAAAGTACGTGGTCCAGGCGCTGCGGGAGCTCAAGCGGTTCAAGCCGGAGAACCTGGTGAAGAAGCGGTACGACCGGCTGAGGAAATTGGGGGCGTACCTCGGGGAGTGAGGCTTGAGCCGGGCCCACCGGACGCGGAGGTGGTTATCGGGCCGGAGAATTTCCGGCCGAAATCTTGAGGATCGGCCCGGGGGTTTGGCCGATAGTTCTTGTAGCTCACGACCTGTCAACACACACCTCACAGAGAGCCGCGACTTGGCTCATGTTGAATGAAAGGCAGTGTTTCGTGGGCTTTTTTGTGCGCCGAGGATGGTGTCCAGCGGCTGACGCGCAGCGTCCCGCGGCCGCCCCGGAACATCGGTGCCCCGGAGGGCGCGGCTTCGCAGCCCCCGCTCCACATCGACCAACGGTTTGACGTTACGGCCGGGACACGGTCGAGAGCGTGTCGCCGGGGGCGAAGCCGTGGCCGCGGACGAAGTCGTCGAAGTCGAGGAGCTTGCCGCCGGGCAGCTGGACCTCAAGTAACTCGATCGAGCCCTCGCCGCAGGCGACGCGCAGGTCCTGTTGGACGGTGCCGGGGGGCTGGGTGTGCGGCTCGCAGTCGCCGTCGGCGACGCGGCGCAGGAAGAGGGTCTGGGCTTCGCCCTTGCGGGCCGAGCGCCAGGTGACGCGGCAGCCCGGCCAGGGGGTGAGGCCGTGGACGCGGGCGCGGACCTTCGCGGCGGGCATCGACAGGTCGACGCTGCCGTCGGCCTTGGTGAACTTGGGGGCGCGGGTCGCCGCGTCGTGGCCCTGCTCGACGGGGGCGAGGGCGTCGGCCTCGAGATCGGCCAGGACTTTATCGACGACGCCCGGGCCGAGTTCCGCTAAACGGTCGTGCAGTTCGCCGGCGGTCTCGCGGGGGTCGATGTCGGTCGAGGCGGTGGCGTAGACCTCGCCGGCGTCCATCGTCTGGGCGAGGCCGATGACGCTGACGCCGGTGGCCTTCTCGTCTTCGATCATGGCCCAGTTGATCGGCGCCGCGCCGCGGTACTTGGGGAGCAATGACGAGTGGACGTTGATCGCAAGCCGGCCCATCGCGTCGATCAGCTCGGGCGAGAGCTTCTGGCCGAACGCGATGACGACGGACGCCTCGACGCCGAAGCCGCGGACAAGCCGAACCATATCGTCGGCGTTGACGTCGTCGGACTTGTAGACGGGCACGTCGTGCTCGGCGGCCCAGGCGGCAACCGGCGTGGCGGTCAGTTCGCGCTTGCGGCCGGCGGGCTTGTCGGGCTGGGAGACGACGGCGACGAGGTCGTGGCGCTCCGAGGCGTGGAGGTGCTGGACGGTCGGCAGGCCGAAGGCGCCCGAGCCGAAGAAGAGGAGTTTCATGGGCGAGATGTTAGCGGGCGGCTAGCCCTCCAACTCGGCGATCGCGCGGCGGTTGGCGGCGCGGTCGGCGCGGGTCATCTTGTCGAGGATCAGGACGCCGTCGAGGTGGTCGAACTCGTGCTGCCAGACCCGGGCGGCGAAGCCGTCGGAGGTCTCGGTGAACGGCTGGCCGTGGGCGTCGAGGGCGTGGATGGTGATCGCCACGGGCCGGGTGACCTCGGCGGTGATGTTGGGCAGGCTGAGACAGCCCTCGTCGCGGGGCTCGGTGTGGGGGGCGGGGTCGGCGAGGGTGGGGTTGACGTAGACGCGGTCGCCGCCGGGCTCGAGGGTGGGGTTGGCGACGAACATCCGCCAGGGCAGCCCGACCTGGGGCGCGGCGAGCCCGACGCCGCGGGCCTCGTGCATCAACTCGACCATGCGGGCCGCGACCGCGCGGACCGCGTCGTCCACGGCCGAGAGCGGCTCGGCCCGGCGACGCAGCACCGGGTCGGGGTAGCTGACAACCCGCAGGGCCGCGGGGTCGACGTCGGCGGGTCGGGGGATCAGATCGGGCTCGGCGGGCATGGCGGCTCGGGTCGGTTGAAAGAGAGGTCGCGGCTCATCGTAGGGCCCGGTTCGACGGCACTCAACGCAGGTTTAATCTTAGTTCACCACACGATTTGGGGCTTGACCGGCTGTCCCGGGCTTGCCATACTGCACATCGCCCGGCGGTTATCGGCCGCCGGCGCGACACGGGTTTAGGCGGACCGCTCCGGTGGCTCGGCGTTCCCGCGTCGGGGGCTTACGCCCCGCCCGTCGCTTGCCTGTTTTTCGTCTGCCTGTCGTCGCCGAGGCCCACGACCTATGGCCACCGTCACCAAAAAAGAACTCATCGACCAGATCGCCGAGGCCACCGGCCAGAAACGCGTCGTCGTCAAGAGCATCGTCCAGACCTTCCTCAACTCCATCATCGTCGAACTCGGCAAGGGCAACCGCCTGGAGTTCCGCGACTTCGGCGTCTTCGAGGTCAAGCAGCGCCGCGCCCGCATGGCCCAGAACCCCAAGACCCTCGAACCCGTCGAGGTCCCGCCCAAGCGCACGGTCAAGTTCAAGGTCGGCCGACTCATGAAGCTCACCCTCAGCCAGGACGGCGTCGCCGACGGCGAAGTCGAGATCGACCTCGACGACCTCGACGACGACTAACCCTTCCCCCGGAAGTTTTTCACGCCGCGTCCGGACGGGTGATCCGTATGGATTCTTTGACAGGCGCTGGGCAACTGCACGCACGACTTGAACGCGAACTCGGCGAACTCGACGCCGCATCGCTGCGGCGATCGTTGCGGGCGTTGCCGCGGGCGGGCAAATACGTCGAGGTGAACGGCCGACGGCTGCTGAACCTGGCGGGCAACGACTACCTCGCGCTGGCGGAGCACCCGGCGGTGGTCGAGGCGGCGGTGGCGGCGACGCGGGAGTTCGGAGTCGGCAGCGGAGCGAGCCGCCTGGTCGCGGGGCACCTGGAGTTGCACGAACGGGTCGAGGCCGAGTTCGCCGCGTTCAAACACGCCGAGGCGGCGTTGCTGTTTCCGACGGGGTACGCGGCGAACCTGGGCGTGTTGACGGCGCTGGCTCGTCCGGGCGATCTGGTGTGTCAAGACAAGCTCAACCACGCCAGCCTCATCGACGCCGCCCGGGCGTGCCCCGCCGAGGTGCGAACCTACCCGCACCGCGACCTCGGCAAGCTCGAACGCCTGCTCGCCCGCCACCACGGATCCAGCCCGAACGACGACGCGACGCGGTTTGTGGTCACCGACGCCGTCTTCTCCATGGACGGCGACACCGCCGACCTCCCCGCCCTGCTCGCCCTGGCCGACCGTTACGACGCCGTCCTGATCGTCGACGAAGCCCACGCCACCGGCGTCCTGGGCCCCGACGGCTCCGGCCTCGCCGCCGCCCAGGGCGTCGCCGGCCGCGTCCCCATCACCGTCTCCACCGCCAGCAAAGCCCTCGGCAGCCTCGGCGGCTTCGTCACCGCCGACCGCCGCATCATCGACACCCTCATCAACCGCGCCCGCCCCCTGATCTACTCCACCGCCGTCTCCCCCCCCCAAGCCGCCGCCATCGCCGCCGCCGTCCAAATCGTCCAAGACGAACCCTGGCGACGCGAACGCTTAGCGTCGCTATCGCAACAAATGCGCAAATCATTGACCGCCGCCGGCTGGCCCGGTTTGGAGGTAGAGGATGACGCGGCAACCCCAATCCTGCCGCTGGTGGTGGGAGAGGCCGAGGCCGCCAAGGCGCTGCAGGCACGGCTAGAAGCGGTAGATGTGCTCGGTGTAGCAATCCGCCCGCCGACGGTGGCGGCGGGCACCGCACGAGTACGGCTATCCCTGCGGGCGGACCTCACGGACGATGAATTAGATACCGCTATTGACGCCGTCGGCCGACCAACGGCGACGGAACGGAAGACACTACACGCTTCGGACTAAGTAGCTTTGTGGGGCTCGAAGACTCACCCCACCCTATTTACTGGCGGCGGCATGGACGATATAGATTATTAACACACAAAATAGATTAAAATAAAACCCGCATCCGAAAAGATGCGGGTTTTATTTTGATCGCTTCAAGGGGCGTAATGCCAAAAAAATAACTTCGCATAGTCATGCTACAAGATCTCTATACGCTGACAATAGCAATCGTGAACGACTTCACGCCAAAAAAATTTATGGCGATAATCATTCTGCTGGGGATTATCGTCACGTCGCTGCTAATTTATGACGACTATACGCAAAGTTCTAGACTAACCAAGATGGAGCGGGTTACGGCCATCGTTGAACGACTACATGGATTAAATGAGAGTGGCGCGTTTAGCGAACAGCCAGAACTTGAACAAACCTATGCTTGGTTAAAGCAAGAATTATTATTTCTGACTTCAATAGATCGAAGCAGTGATAGCAGTGGATATTCTATATTCAACCGCGTAATTCTGGGTGGAATTTTATGGTTCGTCCTCGCGATCGTAGCAGCAACTGCGATATTCAACAAAGTATCTCGCAATCGTAAAAGAGCCGGCGCCGTCTTTGGGATTCTTGTAGTACCAGGCTTCATATCCGGTATCTTTGTGCATTTGGCCACCCCATCTGATGCATCCTCTCTAACGCTTATCCTCTTTTCTTTATTACCTTTTGTCTTTTTGACGATCGCTATTGGGATTATTTTACCAGCACTTGGGGCCGCAAGACGGACCGCTAGGCAGATGGCGGACCTTCAAAAAGGGCGTCAATTACGTGCGGCGTCTCGTAAATACCGCGCAAAGCAGTCTGGAGATAATCGTATAACACCAGGAGATCTTATTGAAGATAATTTAATCTCGTTTGATGGTATCGTGTCTGCAGAAAACGAGAAAATAAGAAAATCTGAATACGATTCTTTGCCAGTTGCAGAACGCGCCAAGTGGGCTTCACGTTCAGCAGATTTTATTATTCTGCCCGAAGCCATGAACTCTGAAGAACAGAACGAAATAGCTATAGTTATGCGTCCAGGAGTGTACAAAGACCATAAAGGCGGAGTCGTTATATATTGCGACGGACGTGGTGAAATAGTGAAGGATTATTCAGATATTGATGGACAGTTTTTCGCGCAAACAGGACATAAAATCACTGGCTTTAAACAGGTAGTTGGGGATTGAGATATAACGCCTGATTGTTGTGGGATACCCCGGCGGCGGATGGCTGGGGCAGCATGCCCCGGCCGAGAAATAAGCAAGTAGGGTGGGGGGGGATTGAAACGGG
>JBCBSA010000042.1:0-12377 GCA_039819425.1 Planctomycetota bacterium | reverse complement strand
TGAACGGCAGCGAGATGAAGATCGGCGGCAGCATCAGCATCCCCATCGAGATCAGCACGCTGCTCACCACCATGTCGATCACCAGGAACGGCAGGTACAGCCGAAACCCCATCAAAAACGCCACCTTCATCTCGCTGCCGTTCAAGCTGTTGTTGTTCGTGTTGGTAGACGGCTGGCGGCTGGTGGCGGGGAACTTGTTGAACAGCTTCGCGGTGCCGGGGGTGACGATATGACGGGGCCGAAGCGCGTGGAGGTGCGGCGATGACGTTTGACCAGACGGTGCAGCTGGTGCGGGAGACTTTGGCGTTGATGCTGTTTTTGGCGGCGCCGATCCTGTTGGCGGCGCTGGTGGTGGGGCTGGCGGTGAGCATCCTCCAGGCGGCGACGCAGCTGCAGGAGCAGACGCTGAGCTTCGTGCCCAAGATCCTGGGGATGGGGGCGGTGGCGATCTTCACGGCGCCGTGGCTGTTCGCCAAGATCATGGACTTCTCGGCGCGGATGTTCGGGGGGTGGTGATGGCGGAAAAGGCTCGCCACGAAGACGCGAAGGTACGAAGAAAAGCAGGTGCGATGAGTATTTGGCTGTCCTTAGTACCTTCGTGCCTTCGTGGCCGAAACGGAGTCACCCCGTGGTGAACCTCGGCCCGGTGCTCGACCACCTGCCCGCGTGGCTGATGGTGTTGGTGCGGCTGACGGGGATCTTCCTGCTCGCGCCGATGTTCGGCAGCTCGGCGATCCCGCGGACGGTGAAGGTGATGCTGGTGGTGGGGATGTCGCTGTGTGTTTACCCGATGCTGATCGGGCAACGCAGCGCGGCGGTGACCGGTCTGCCGGGGATCGTGGAGGGTGGGTTGCCCTCCATTTGGGTGCTCGGGGCGATGGTGGCGTTGGAGTTGTTGATGGGGTACGTGATCGGGTACGCGGCGTCGCTGCCGTTGATCGGGATGCAGGTGGGCGGGCAGGTGATCGACCAGCAGATGGGGATCGCGGCGGGGGGGGTGTTCAACCCGGACCTCGATTCCGAGGCGGGGGTGATCGGGCAGTTCTTCTTCCTGACGGGGCTGACGGTGTTCCTGCTGATCGGCGGTCACCAGGTGCTGCTGCTGACGCTGGTGGGCAGTTTCGAGGCGGTGCCGGTTGGTCAATTCGCTACGCCCGGGAGCGTCGTCGATGCCGAGGCGATGGTCGCGTTGGTGGTGGGGCTGTTGACGGTGATCTTTGAGTTGGCGTTGCGGGTGGCGATGCCTCTGTTGTGCATCTTGTTTCTGTTGCGGGTGGTGATGGGGTTCGTGGGGCGGACGGTGCCGCAGATGAACATCCTGAGCGTGGGGTTCATCTTCTACATCCTGGCGGGGATGGTGGTGTTGATCCTGGGGGCGGGGACGACGCTGATCGTGTTCCGGGGGACGATGACGCAAACTCTTCAGGAAATCATGTCGGTTTTTACGATAGGAACGGGTCGGTGAACACGGATTGATGGGTTGGCTCGGGCAGGAGGCCCGGGTCCATTAGGGATGCTCACGGGAAGCCAGGATGGCCGAGACCGGGCAGGACAAGACGGAACAGGCGACGCCGCGCCGCCGCAACGAGGCGCGGCAGGAGGGCAACGTCCCCAAGAGCCAGGACCTGACCGCGGCGCTGATGCTGCTGGCGGCGATCGCGGTGATGTATGCCTACGGGCTCCACGTCTTCGGGGCGATGCACGGCACGATGCAGACGCTCCTGAGCGGGGCGCACACGGCTAACGCGACGCGGCTGGACGACCTGATCGCGGTGGGGGGGTACTCGGTGCGGGCGATGGTGGGGATGACGGCGCCGTTGGCGCTGGCGGTGATGGCGGTGGGGCTGCTGACGTGCGTCGGGCAGGTGGGGTTTTTGCTTTCGGGCAAGGCGATCACGCCGAAGTTCAGCCGGCTGAACCCGCTGAAAGGCCTCCAGCAGATGGTGGCGGCGCGGGCGTGGGTGCGGCTGGCCCAGAGCCTGGCGAAGTTCATCATCCTCGGGGGCGCGGCCGGTGTGGTCATGTACATCGACATGGCCAAGGTCCAGCATCTCGCACAGCTCGGGGCGGGCCCGGCGTTCGCCGCGGGGGCGGGGCTGGTGTTCGAGCTGGCGATGATCCTCTCGGCCCTGCTCATTGTGCTGGCTTTGTTGGACCTGTGGTACCAGCGTTGGCAGCACAGCCAGGACCTGAAGATGACCAAAGAACAGGTCAAGCAGGAGATGAAGGACATGGACGGCGACCCGCTGGTCAAGCAGCGCCGCGCCCGCGTCGCCCGGCAGCTGGCGATGCAGCGGATGGCCCAGGCCGTGCCGACCGCCGACGTCGTGGTGACCAACCCGACGCACTACGCGATCGCGCTCAAGTACGACCGCGGCACGATGCAGGCCCCGAAGGTCGTGGCGAAGGGGGCGGACTTCATGGCGATGCGGCTGCGGCAGATCGCGTCGCTGAACGGCGTGCCGCTGGTGGAGCGTAAGCCGCTGGCGCGGGCGCTGTATTCCGGGGTCGAGGTGGGGCAGGAGGTGCCGCCGGAGCACTACGCGGCGGTGGCGGAGATTTTGGCGTATGTGTACCGGCTGGGCGGGCGGAAAGTCGCATAGCACACGGGGAATTAGCCACAGATGAACACGGATGAACAGGGATGGTTGGATGAACTTTCGGAACGCGTCATCGGGGCGGCGTTTGAAGTCAGTAACGTATTAGGTGTTGGGTATTTGGAAAAGGTTTATCAGAGGGCCTTGCTGAACGAATGTCGGCGGTATGAGCTTGCGGCAGATATGGAAGTGCCGATGCCGGTGATTTACAAGGGCGATGTGGTCGGTGACTACTACGTGGACCTCTTGGTGGAAGGGAAGCTGATCGTGGAACTCAAATGCGTGGCCGGCTTCACCAACGAACACACCGCCCAAACCCTCAATTATCTCCGCGGTACCGGCTGCCCGCTCGCTCTACTGCTCAACTTCAAACACCCCCGCGTCCAGGTCAAGCGGTTACTGAACAAATTCCTCTAACCCATCCCTGTTCATCCGTGTTCATCTGTGGCTAATTCCCCATGGCCTCGCAATCACCCTCCACCCTCCCCCCCTGGCTGAACCGGCTCGACCGGTACCGCCCGCTGCTGGTCCCGACGGGGGTGATCGCGTTGGTGGCGGTGATCGTGGTGCCGCTGCCGCCGTTCGTGATGGACATGCTCATCGCGGCGAATATCGCGCTGGCGGCGCTGATCCTGATGACGACGATCTTCGTCAAGAGCCCGCTGGAGTTTTCCGTGTTCCCGTCGCTGTTGCTGGGCACGACGCTGCTGCGGCTGGTTTTGAACATCGCGACGACCCGGCTCATCCTGGCGGCGGACGTGGCGAGCCCGGGCGAGGCGACGGCGGTGGCGGGGCGGGTGATCCAGGCGTTCGCCGAGTTCGTCTCGGGGTCGTCGATCGTGGTGGGTTCTATTTTGTTCGTGATCCTGATCGTGGTGCAGTTCGTGGTGATCACCAAGGGGGCGACGCGGATCTCGGAGGTGGCAGCCCGGTTCACGTTGGACGGGATGCCCGGCAAGCAGATGGCGATCGACGCCGACCTCAACGCGGGGATCATCGACGAGAACGAGGCCCGTACCCGCCGGGAGAACATCGGGCGGGAAGCCGACTTCTACGGGGCGATGGACGGTGCGGCCAAGTTCGTGCGCGGCGACGCGATCGCGGGGATCATCATCACGATCGTCAACATCCTCGGCGGCTTCGCCGTGGGCATGGCGATGAAGGGCTGGTCGCTGGGCGAGTCGATCGAGGTGTTCACCAAACTGACCATTGGCGACGGCCTCGTCTCGCAGCTCCCGGCCTTCGTGATCTCGATCGGCGCGGCGTTGATCGTGACCCGCTCGGGCAGCCGGACCGACTTCGGCGAAGAGCTGACCGAGCAGCTGGCGACGCGGTCGGCGGCGCTGGGGATCACGTCGGCGTTCCTCGTGGCGATGGCGTTCACAGGTCTGCCGACGGTGCCGATGATGGCGTTGGCGGCGGTGTGCGGGGCGATGGCGTTCTTTGCAGGGAGAAACCAGACGGCGAAAGCCGAGGCGGTCGAGACGGCCGAGAAGGAGAAGGCCGCGGCCGAGCCCGCGCCGATCGAGCAGGCGTTGGGCGTCGACACGCTCGAGCTCGAGGTCGGTTACGGCCTGGTCCGCCTGGTCGACACGAAGCAGGGCGGCGACCTGCTCGAACGTATCACGATGATCCGCCGTCAGCTCGCCGCCGAGCAGGGCTTCGTCATGCCGCCGGTGCGGATCCGCGACAACATGCAGAACCAGCCCAACGACTACCACCTCAAGGTCCGCGGCAACACCGTCGCGTCGGGCCAGGTCGTCCCGGGCCAATACTTGGCGATGGATAGCGGCCTGGCGTCGCCCGAGTCCGGCGAGCTCAACGGCATGCGTGTCCGCGAACCCGCCTTCGGCCTCGCCGCCGTGTGGATCGACGCCGGCCAACGCCAGCGGGCCGAGTCGCTGAACTACACCGTCGTCGACGCCACGTCCGTCCTCGCCACGCACGTCACCGAGGTCGTCAAGAACTTCGCCCACGAGCTCTTGGACTTCGAGGAGACCAACAACCTCATCACCCAGCTCAAGGACAAGTCGCCGAAGCTCACCGAAGCGGTGCTGGAGGCTTCCGGGGGCAGTGACGCGCCGCTCGTGAAGCCCGGGGAGTTGCAGAAGGTCTTGCAGAACCTGCTGCGCGAGCGGGTGCCGGTGCGGGACCTGGCGACGATCGTCGAGACGCTGGGCGAGTGGGCCCCGCGGACCAAGGACCTGGAGGTGTTGACCGAGTACGTGCGCAACGCGCTGCGGCGGACGATCTGCGCCCAGTACGCGGTGGACGAGCCGGACCCGAACGACGCGGGCGCGTCGCTGCCGGGCTCCGGCGTTACCAAGCTGTACTGCGTGAGTCTGGATCCGGCCTTGGAGGACCAGATCGCGGGCTTCATCGACCGGTCGGCCGAGGGCACGAGCATGACGATGCCGCCGGTCGTGGCCAACCGCATCACCGCCGCGATCCTCGAAGAGACGCAGCGGCTGATCAACGCCGGCCACAACCCCGTCGTCCTCGCGTCGCCGCAGGTGCGGGGTCAGGTGCGGACGCTGATCGAGCCGCACCTGCCGACGTGCGCGGTGCTGGGCTACAACGAGATCAGCAAAGGCGTCGAGGTCGAGTCCTTAGGCATGGTTCAATCCTCACCGCCAACCCCGAATACCGGAAATGCCGCGGAAGCTGCCGGGGGAGATTTTTCGGGGTTGGGCGGGGCGACGGCCGATAACCCCTCTGCTTCGCCGTCACTTCAAGGGGCCCGTCGTTGACCATCCGAACGTTCACCGCGCCGTCCATGGCTGACGCTTTGGCGACGGTCCGCCGAGAGCTAGGCGCTCACGCGGTGGTGTTGCACACCCGCTCGCAGAAGCGCGGCGGCCTGCTCGGGCTGGGGGCGAAGACGGTCGTCGAGGTCACCGCCACCGACGGCCGCGAGTTGGCCCGCCAACGCCGACGCGAAGCCAGCCAATCGCCACGGGCCCAGAAGCTCCGCGAAGCCCGGCCGCCGCGCACTCCTGTCCCCGCTACTCCCGAAGAACCGCCTCTGGCCGGCGACCTGATCCGCCGCACGTACCAGGCCGCCCGCGCCCAGTTCGACACCCCGCCCGCCGCCGCGGCCCCAGCCGCTCCCGTCGTCGCCGAAGTCGCCCCGCCGCCGTCGGTCGATCAAGACGCGCAGGTCGCTCAGGAACTGCGGATGGTCAAGCGATTGGTTGAGGAGATGGCCACCCGCCAAAAGACCGCCGACGCCCTCGCCCTCGCCGCCACCGGCGCCTTGCCCGAGACGGTGCCCGACCCCCTCGTCGAGCACTACGCCTCGCTCATCCAGCAGGAGATCGCCGGCGAGCTGGCCAACGAACTGATCCGCGACCTCCACACCGACTCCGACAAGGCGGGGGCGGCCGACGACGTGCAGAAGACCCTGCGTCAACGCGTCGCCGACATGCTCCCCACCGACCCCGAAGCCGACGACGTCGGCCGCGGACCCGACGGCCGGCCGCGCACGATCGCCCTCGTCGGGCCCACCGGCGTCGGCAAGACCACCACCGTCGCCAAGCTCGCCGCCACCTTCAAGCTCAAGCAAAACAAAAAGGTCGGCCTCATCACCGCCGACACCTACCGCATCGCCGCCGTCGAGCAGCTGCGCACCTACGCCGGCATCATCGGGCTGCCCCTCGAGGTCGTCTCGTCTCCCGACGAGCTCCGCGCCGCCCTCGCCCGCATGTCCGCCATGGACGTCGTCCTCATCGACACCGCCGGCCGATCGCAAAAGAACGTCGATCGCCTCGACGAACTTTCGGAATTGATCAAATCGGCCGATCCGCACGAAACCCACCTCGTACTATCGTCCACCGTGTCGCAGCCCGTGCTCATGCAGACCGCCGAGCGATTCAAACAGGTGAATCCCGATCACCTCATCTTCACGAAGCTCGACGAGGCGGTGACGTTCGGCGTGTTGCTCAACGTCGCCCGGCAGGTCAACAAGCCGCTGAGCTACCTCACCACGGGCCAGGAAGTGCCGCATCAGATCGAGCCCTGCCGCGCGGGCCGGCTGGCGGAGTTGATCTTGGGTGGAGGGAGTTTGTCGTGACGGTTGCCGACCAAGCCGCCGGGCTGCGGGGCCTGGTGGACGAGTATCAGCGTTTGCTGGCCTCGCCCCCGACTTACCCGTCCGCGACGGGCCACCCCCGGCTCGCGCAGACCTTGGCGATCACCAGCGGCAAGGGCGGCGTCGGCAAGACCACCGTCGCGGTAAACCTCGCGGCGCAGCTCGCCCGGCTGGGCCGGCGTGTCGTGCTGCTCGACGCCGACCTGGGCACCGCCAACGCCGACGTGATGTGCAACCTCGGCGCCCGCCGCACGCTCGCCCACGTCGTGGCCGGCACGTGCACCATCGACGACGTCTTGATCGACGCCCCCGGGGGTTTCCGCTTAGTCCCCGGGGCTTCGGGCCTGGCCAACATGGCGAACCTCGGTCAGCACGAACACGATCGGCTCGCGGCTCAAATGCGTCGTCTTGAATCCAACTGCGACTTACTGCTGGTCGATACCGGCGCGGGCGTCGGCCCCAACGTGCTGAGCTTCTGCGTCGCCGCCGAGCGTGTGTTGGTGGTGACGACCCCTGAGCCGACGTCGATCACCGACGCCTACGCGGTGATCAAGACGATCAAGACCCAGTCGGCAAATCCCGATCTTCGGTTGGTCGTGAACATGGCGCGAGACGAGGCCGAAGCGCGTGCCGTGTTCACGCGGATCGCCCAGGTTTGTCGGCGTTTTCTCAACTTGTCCCCAAGTTATGCCGGCCACGTCTTGGCCGACGCCAACGTTCCGCAGGCCGTACGCAAGCGTCGGCCCTTCGTCCTCGAAGCGCCGCGCTCCGCCGCGAGCGCATGCGTTTTAAGCCTTGCGCACCGGCTCGATCGTCACGCCGTCGAACCCGAAGCGCCGTCCCGCGGGCTGGTCCGACGCATGGCTGCGTGGCTCGGCGGATGAGCCGGGTCGTCGTTGGCCAATGATTTTTAGTTTTTTTCCACCTTCTTTAAAAAGGTGCTTCCGGCGCGCGCGCACTCGGTTATATTCATAACACTTAAATCCGGTTCGTCCCGAACCTCCATCGTTGATCCTCAGGCAACGGAGTGCTTGAAATCACCTCACGCGTCATCGCATCTTGTTTCGCCCTCGTCAGCTTCGCAGCGGCGTTGCTCGTCGGCGTGATGGCCGAGAACCCGTTGCCCACCGTGCTCGGCCGGGCGCTCTTCACCATGATCGTCTGCTACGCCGTCGGACTCGTGGTCGGCGGCGTGGCCCAGCGCACGGTCGATCAACACATCGAACACCACAAACAGCACCACCCCATCCCCGATCCGCACGCTTTGACAGACGCGGATGAGGCATCGCCCGCGACGCCGACGGCGTCTGGCGTCGGCCGAGCGAACGCTTTGGGGAACACGGGCTAGAAGATTCGCGGGGCGTGGGGCCCCGACGAGCGACGACGCCAAGGACGGCGTCGGAGGCAGGTTTAGGGACAAACCATGGGGACGTGTTTCGTCAGCCAAATCTCAAGCCCACGGCCCGGAAGCCACGCGACGCCCCGGGGCGTCCGGTACGTCGGCGTGTCTGCGGCGTTCGGCCGTGATGCCGATAACGATCGGCCGTCGGAGTTATCGGCGTCGCGGCCCTTCAAGCCGTGCCTGGGCCGGGCTTTCGGTCGCCTCGTTTCGCCGCCTCAACGCGGTTTCTGTCAATGCGTAGCGGCTGCGAGGGGCCGCCGATAACGATCGACTTGAATTTTTCGTTTTTTTCTTCAGAGGATTTTTTAATTCACCGATGGCTTAACGGGCAGGTTCTCGGGTCTGGAACCGGCAAGACGCCACGCCCGACGAGTCGGCCCCCAAAACAAGAGCAGGGAAAAGAGCATGACCGCAGTCAAGAGCAAGGAAGCCAAGGCGTCCACGCCGCCCGCCCCGGACGAACACACCCGCGAGCAGATCGACGCGGCGTGGGAGGCCTACCGCAAAGACCAGGGCGACGCCTCGCGCGACGTCCTGCTCGAAGCGCACCTGCCGCTGATCCAACGCGTCGTCGAACGCATCTCCCGTCGGCTCCCGGCCGAGGTCGACCCGGGTGACCTCATGCAGGAGGGGGTGTTCGGGCTGATGCACGCCATCGACCGCTTTGACCCGGGCCGCAACGTCCGGTTCTCGACCTTCGCCACGCAGTCGATCAACTCGGCGGTCCTCGACTACCTCCGTTCGATCGACTGGGCCCCCCGCCTCGCCCGGTCCCGCTCCCGCAAGCTCAACACCGCCCGCCAGACCCTGACCAAGCAGCTCGGCCGCGAGCCCGACGAAGACGAACTCTTCAAGCAGATGGACATGAGCCGCAAGGAGTTCCTGCTCACCGTCCGCGACGGCTACCTGACCAGCACCGTCAGCCTCGCCGCCGGCGCCGACGCCCCCGACGCCGAGGGCGGCTACACCGGCCTGGGCCAGGTCCTCTCCGACACCACCGCCGCCTGCCCCGTGACCGAATCCCATCGGCGGAACCTCAAAGACCTCGTCACCGCCAAGCTCAGCCGGGCCGAGCGTCTCATCGTCGTGCTCTACTACTACGAGCAGATGAGCATGAAGGAGATCGGCGTCACCCTCGACCTCTCCGAGTCCCGCGTCAGCCAGATGCACAGCTCGATCATGGCCCGCCTCAAGGTCCAACTCGCCGACCGCATCGACGACTTTCACGGCCCCAACGAATAAGCCCCCCGCCCCCGGAATTTCTCACCCCGCGATTGAAAATCGAACCTAACGGTCAATAGATCGTTCCGACATCCCGACCCGCCATTATCGAATTCCTTTCAAGCAGCGCCGCGGATACGCGGCGTTGTTTTTTGGTGTAGAGCACGACTTGCTAGCATGTCGCCCCGCATGAGTGACCTACTGAACCAGATCGAATCGCGTTTCCGCACGGCCCTCGCCGCGGCGGTGGGCCCCGCGCACGCGGACACCGACCCGATGGTTCGGCCGAGCCAGGACCCGAAGTTCGGCGACTACCAGGCCAACCTCGCCATGGCCCTGGGCAAGCGGCTGGGCGAGAAGCCGCGCGATCTGGCCGAGCGGATCGCGGCGGTGGTTGAGCGGGACGGGCTGTTCGCTGACGTGGCGGTGGCGGGGCCCGGGTTCATCAACCTGACGCTGGAAGCGGGGGCGCTGCGGGAGGCCGCGGCGGCGATGTTGGCGTCGGATCGGCTCGGGTTGCCGACCGCCGAGCCGGCCGACCACGTCGTGCTCGACTACGCCAGCCCGAACCTGGCCAAGGAGATGCACATCGGTCACCTGCGGTCGTCGATCATCGGCGACGCGCTGGGCCGAACCCTCGAAACGCTCGGCCACCGCGTCACCCGGCAGAACCACATCGGCGACTGGGGCACGCAGTTCGGGATGTTGCTCGAGCACCTGATCGAAACCGGCTGGGACAGCGGCGCAGGCGCAGAGATCAGTGACCTCAACCTGCTGTATCAAGAGGCCAAGCGGCGCGACGACGCCGACCCCGACTTCGCCGAGCGGGCTCGCCGGCGGGTCGTGGCGTTGCAGGCGGGCGACGACGCCTCGCGCGCGATCTGGCGGCGGTTGATCGACGAGTCGGTCCGCCACATGAACCACGTCTTCGCCCGGCTGAACCTCCGGCTCACCGACGACGACCTCGCGCCCGAGAGCTTCTACAACGGCCGCCTCGCCGCGACGTGCGCCGACCTCGAAGCGGCGGGTGTCGCCCGGGTCAGCGACGGAGCGCTGTGCGTCTTCGACGACGAGAACGATTCATCGGAGGAATCGCCGCTGATCGTGCGCAAGTCCGACGGCGGCTACGGCTACGCCACGACGGACCTTGCGGCGGTGCGTTACCGCGTCGCCGAGCTCGGGGCCGACCGGGCGGTCTACGTCGTCGACTCGCGCCAGCGGGACCATTTCACCAAGTTCTTCGCCGCCGCCCGGCGGGCCGGCTGGGCGGGCGACGGCATCCGGCTGGACTACGTGGCGTTCGGCACGATCCTCGGTGCGGACCACCGGCCGTTCAAGACGCGGGAGGGGGGGACGGTGAAGCTGTCGGACGTACTGGACGAGGCGGTCGCCCGCGCCGACGCCGCGATCGCCGCCAAGAACCCGGACCTACCCGCCGACGAGCGGACCGCGGTCGCCGGCGTGGTCGGGATCGGCGCGGTGAAGTACGCCGACCTGTCGAACGACCGGATCAAGGACTACGTCTTCGACTACGACCGGATGCTGGCGCTCGAGGGCAACACCGCGCCGTACCTGCTCTACAGCTACGCCCGGATCCGCTCGATCTTCCGTCGCGGCCAGATCGACTTCGCCGGCTTCGCGTCGGCCGAGGTCGCGGTGGCCGAGCCCGTCGAGCGGGCGTTGGTGCTGCAGCTCTTGCAGTTTCCCGGGGTGATTGTGTCGGTGGGCGAGACGCTCGAGCCGCACCGGCTGTGCAACTACCTGTACGAGTTGGCGACGCGGTACCACCGCTTCTTCGAGACGTGCCCGGTGCTCAAGGCCGAGGATTTGGCGGTGCGCGACGGCCGGTTGGCGTTGTGTCGATTGGTCGCGTTGGCGCTCGAACGGGGGCTGGGCCTCTTGGGCATCGGTGTCGTCGAGCGCATGTGATCCCCCTGCCCCCGGAAATGCCCCCGGAAGTGACCCCGGAAATGCCCCGGGAAGTGATCGTCTTCAGCGACGGCGGCGATTCGAGATCGCGGTCGTCGGCTGGTCGGGGTCGTAGTCGGGGTTCGGGCGCACCCGCTGGGCGTCGACGTCGTCGAGGTAGGCGTCGAGGCGACGTTCAAGCTTGCGGACGACGCTGCGCTTGGAGTCGGCCAGGTTGTTCTGTTCGAAGGGGTCGGTGTCGATGTCGAAGAGAGCGGTTCGGCCGGTCTCGTTGAAGCGGATGAGTTTGTATCGGTCGAGGTAGATTGCCGAGTGGGGGCCGTCGGCGGTCTGGTAGTGGGGGAAGTGGAAGACCAATTCGTCGCGGGGGCGGACGACGGCGTCGGCTTCGCCGGTCAGCAGGCCGACGAGGCTGCCGCCCTCGGGGGTCTGATCGCCGGTGGGTTGACGGTCGGCGATACCGGCCCAGTCGAGGAAGGTGGGGTAGAGGTCGTAGCCGACAACACGGGTGTGACTCCATGAGTTGGCTTCGATGCCGGGACCGCGGACGACCAGCGGTACGCGGATTCCGCCTTCCCAGAGCGAGCCCTTGCCGCCGCTGAGCCGGGGGGTACGGGTATCGGTCCGAGTAGACCGCCGGCGGTTGGCGTCACGTCGATCGCCGTTTGCGCCGTTGTCAGACATGAAGACGATGTAGGTGTTGTCGCTTATTCCCAGTCGGTTGACTGCGTCCACGACCCGGCCGACGGCGGTGTCGAGGTCGTGGGTGAGGGCGGCGCGGTTGACCTGGCGGGCGTTGCCGAGACCGGCGTTTTCGTATTTTTGGATCGAGCTTTTGAGCGCGTTGGCGGGTGAGTGCAACGCGAGCCAGGAGAGCTGGACGTAGAACGGCCGGTCGGCGTCGCGTGCCTCACGCATGAAGGCTTCGGCCCGTTCGGCCATGCCGAAGAGGTCGACGGGGTTGGGGTCGGTGAACTTCGAAGACGCTTCGTTGCCGAGGTTGCCGTCGCTGACATCGAAGCCGTGGTGTTCGGGGCCGCCGCCGTCGAGGTGCCATTTGCCGAAGTGGGCGGTGGCGTAGCCGGCGTCTTGCAGCAGCTCGGCGACGGTCGTGGCCGAGGACGAGATCGGCCGGACG
>JBCBSA010000041.1:0-12468 GCA_039819425.1 Planctomycetota bacterium | reverse complement strand
AGCGTCGGCGATGGGGCGGCAGGGGGGTGAGGGTGAGTCGGCCCAGGGCGGACCAGTCGCGCCAGTGGGGGGTGACGCGGGCGGTCCAGAGGCGGGCGGCGGGGTCGTGGAGGGTACGGGGATCGGCGATGAGCCAGTCGTGGTGGGGGGCGAGGTCAGGCGATCCGTTGCCTGGGGCGTGGAAGAGGAGGGTGGTGGGGAGGAGCATGGACGGTGAAGGGTAGACCGCGACGGGTGCGGCTGGGCTTGCCGGGGTGGGGGGGCGGCTCTATCCTCGCGGATCGGCCCGGGGTGTCCGGGTGCCGAGTCGGATCGAGTTCGGAATTAAAGGACGAGTCATGCGACATCGACGCTTGCTTGGGGCCGGGGTCCTGGGTGTGGGCCTGCTGCTCGGGGCCGTGGGCTGCACGAACCACGTGGTCCACCGCGAGCGGGGGTTCGACGCCTACCGTGCCCAGGACTGGACGGGGGCGGAGGAAGAGTTCCGCACGGCGGTGGAGAAGAAGCCCAGCGATTTCCGGTCGCAGTATTACCTGGGCGCGACGCTGCTGAAGCAGGGCCGGGCGACCGCGGCGCAGGTGCCGCTGGAGCAGGCGCTGCAGCTGCGGCAGGACGACCCGCAGTGGCGGCCGCGGATCGCGGACCTGCTCGCCGAGACGTACTTCCAGCAGGAGCGTTACGAGGCGCTCTACGGCTTCCTCGACGACCAGATCGCGACCTACAGCCAGCAGTCGATCGACTTCACCCGCAAGGCGAAGTACCTCGGGCTGCTGGGCGACGCGGACGGTCAGAAGACGGCGTTGCAGAAGGCGGCGTTCTTCGCGGCGGCGGACGACGCCGAGCCGTACCTGGCGATCGCGGAGTTTTACCTGTCGGTGAACGACTTCGAGAACGCGGTGCAGGCGTTGCGGTTCGGGTACTACGTGGACCCGGAGAACGAGCGCGTGGCGGACATGCTGCGGGGGCTGGGCAAGGTGCCGGGCCCGACGCTGGCCGAGGCGCCGCCGAAGCCCGAGCTGTTGGACTAAACCGTTCGAGTCGCTGCGATCCCGGGGTTGGTGGTTGAACCCGAGGCCCCGAGGCCCCGCCCATGAACATCGTCATCTGCGGCGCCGGCGAGGTCGGCCGGTACTCGGCCGAGGTGCTCGCTCCCGCCGGGCACAACATCACGATCATCGACCTCGACGCGGCCAAGCTGGCCCAGGTCGACGACGCGATCGACGTCCGCTCGCTGGTCGGCAACGGCACGCAGGCCGACGTGCTGCTCGAGGCGGGCACCGACAAGGCCGACCTGTTCATCGGCGCCACGAACATCGACGAGATCAACCTGCTCGCCGCGTCGATCGCCACGGCCGTGGGCTGCGAACGCTCGATCGCCCGGGTGCACCACTCGGCCTACTTCGAGGCCAAGGGCCTCAACTACGCCGACCACCTCGGTATCGATCACCTGGTCTGCCCCGAGTACACCACCGCCCAGGCCATCGCCGCGACCCTCCGCAGCCCCGGCAGCCACGCCGTCGAGAACTTCGCCAAGGGCGCGATCGAGATGCAGTCGATCACCGTCTCCGACGACGCCAAGGCCTGCGGCGTCGCGCTCAAGGACCTGAAGCTGCCGGCGGCCACCCTCGTCGCCGCCGTCGAACGTGAGGACGACGCGTTCCTCCCCACCGCCGACACCAAAGTCGACGCCGGCGACATCGTCACGCTCATCGGCGAGTCCAAGGCCTTCGAGAAGATCCTCAAGCTCTTCCGCCCCGAGGCGGCGGGCCGGCTCAAGGTCATGGTCATGGGCGGCTCGACGCAGTCGGTCTGGCTCTGCCGGGAGCTGCGCAGCCGCAACTTCGCGGTTCGTCTGTTCGTGCTCCGCCCCGACCGCGCCCGGGAGCTGGCCGAGAAGCTGCCGTGGGTCACGCTCATCAACGGCGACGTGATCAACTCCGACATCCTGCTCGACGAGCGCGTCGCCCAGGCCGACGCCTTCGTCGCCTGCACCGACGACGAGGAGACCAACATCCTCGCCGGCGCCCGCGCCAAGTCGATGGGCGCCAAGTCCGCCATCGCCGTGCTCCAGCGCCCGACCTACCTCCACCTCATCGGGCACATCGGCCTCGACCACGCCTTCAGCCCCCGCTCCACCGCCGTCAGCCAGATCGAACGCCTGCTCTCGGGCGAGTCCGTCCGCCAGCTCGCCCCCCTCGCCGAGGGCATCGCCGACGTGTTCGAGGTCCGCGTCCCGGCGTTGGCGACCAAGGTCATCGACCAGGCCCTCAAGGACATCAGGTTCCCCCCGCGCACCATCATCGCGGCGATCAGCCGCGGCGAGACGGTCTTCGTCCCCGGGGCCGACGACACGATCAAGGCCGGCGACATGGTCGTCGTCATCAGCCCGACCGAGTCGGGGCGCGAGCTCAAGAAGATGTTCGGGGGCTGAGACGGATGGACGGCGTTAGGCGCTAGAGGTGAGGCGTTAGGTCAATCTCCGGTACCTTCTTGGCGCGTCACACCCGCGGCCTCGTCCCCACCGCTCTCCTAGCGCCCCACTCCGACCGCCTAGCGCCTCCTCCCCATGCACTACCGCCACGTCCTGCGACAACTCGGCCGGCTCATGCTCGTGCTCGGCGTCGGCATGGCCGCGATCGCCGCGCTCGAGTGGGTGCTGTGGGTCGTCCTCGCCGACCGCGGCCTCGACGAGGAACTCGGTCTCAAAGCGATGGGCCTCGCGTCCGTCGTCGGCATGATCCTCGGCGGGCTGCTGTGGCTGGCCGGGCGCGGCGAACGCGTCGAGTTGATGAACCGCCGCGAGGCGATGCTGCTCGTGGCGATGTCGTGGCTGGTCGGGGCGACGGTGGCGGCGCTGCCGTACTGGTTCTGGGCCCTCGCCGGCGGCGCGAACCCCGTCGCGCTGTCCGTCGATAACCCCGCCGACCTCCCGCCCGGCATCCCCGGCTCCACGGCCGAGTCCATGGGCGTCCCCGGCGCCGCCGACCACCCCTTCCAAGGCTTCTTCGCCTGCTACTTCGAGGCCATGTCCGGCCTCACCACCACCGGCGCCACCGTCCTCTCCGACATCCCCGCCCTCCCCAACAGCCTCCTGCTCTGGCGCGCCATGACCCACTGGCTCGGCGGCCTGGGCATCGTCGTCCTCTTCGTCGCCGTCCTGCCCACCATCGGCGTCGGCGGCAAACGACTCTTCAACGTCGAGGCCCCCGGCCCCCAGCAGCAGGGCGTCCGACCCCGCATCGCCGAGACCGCCCGCGTCCTCTGGTTCATCTACACCGGCATCACCGCCGCCGCCCTCGTCTGCTACAAACTCGCCGGCATGTCCTGGTTCGACAGCGTCTGCCACGCCTTCTCCGTCGTCTCCACCGGCGGCCTCTCCCCCAAAGACGCCAGCCTCGGCCACTACGACTCCGTCGCCGCCGACGCCGTCTCCATGGTCTTCATGCTCCTCGCCGGCGTGAACTTCGGCCTCATGTTCGCCCTCACCCGCGGACGATGGCGCGCCGTCGTCAAAGACGAAGAGCTCCGCGTCTACCTCACCCTCAAAGTCATCGTCATCGCCTTCGTCGCCTTCAACCTCTACGGCCACGAGATCACCACCACCGCCGGCCGCGTCCTCCAGGCCGACGCCTTCCAGGCCCTCCGCTTCGGCGCCTTCCAGACCATCTCCCTCCACACCGGCACCGGCTTCGTCACCGCCGACTACGACCTCTGGCCCTACTTCAGCCGCGCCCTGCTCGTCGGCCTCATGTTTATCGGCGGATGCGCCGGCTCCACCGCCGGCGGCGTCAAGGTCATCCGATTCTGGATCGCCCTCAAGGTCATCTACGCCTCTCTCGAACGCGCTTTCCGCCCCCAGGTGATCCGCCCCCTCCGCGTCGGACAGGCCGTCGTCGACGACCAGCAGCAGCTCAACGCCACCGTCTACCTCGTCTTCTTCTTCGCCGTCGCCATGGTCGGCTCCCTCGGACTCGCCTTCTTCGAGACCACCGCCGGCCACGACATCGGCTTCCTCACCGCCGCCACCGCCAGCCTCTCCACCCTCGGCAACATCGGCCCCGGGTTCAACCGCATCGGCGCCACCCAGAACTACGGCTGGTTCTCCGACCCTTCCCTCGCCCTCATGTCCGTCCTCATGATGCTCGGCCGACTCGAGGTCTACGCCATCGCCGTCCTCCTCCTCCCCCGCTTCTGGCGCGGCGACTAACCCCCCAAAAACACCCAGAAGCCCACGCTGCCCCAGCGTGGGCCCATCCCCATTAAACTCAAGCCCTCGTCCCAGCCCCCCACCCTAAACCCCAAACCCCCACTCCCCCATGATCGTCGTCAACACCGAAACCGTCCCCGGCTACGACATCGCCCAGACCCTCGGCATCGTCCAGGGCAACACCATCCGCGCCAAAAACGTCGGCCGCGACCTCGCCGCCAGCTTCAAAAACCTCGTCGGCGGCGAGCTCAAGGGCTACACCGAACTGCTCACCGAGGCCCGCCGCCAGGCCGTCGAACGCATGCTCGCCCAGGCCCAGCAGCTCGGCGCCCACGCCGTCGTCAACGTCCGCTTCACCACCTCCGCCGTCGCCGCCGGCGCCGCCGAGCTCTACGCCTACGGCACCGCCGTCACCCTGGCCCCCGGAAGTGACAACTCCACCGCGGCCCACCCAACCCCAACCCCCGCCCCCGCCGAGGCCTGACCCGTGGACCTCATCTTCCAGATCATCATGCTCCCCGTCGGCCTGCTCTTCGGCGGCATGGCCGAACGCAAGCACTTCCGCCAGCTCGACCAACGCGAAGCCCAGAACCGCGTCCGCGTCGACACCCGCAAGCTCGTCGGCGACCCCGGCCGCGTCCAGCACGCCCAGCTCGTTTTCGGCCAGGTCGTCGTCGCCACCGACTACTGGAAGTCCTTCCTCATGAAGCTCCGCAACCTCGTCGGCGGCGAAGCCAAGTCCGCCAACAGCCTCATGCACCGAGGCCGGCGCGAAGCCCTGATGCGCCTCTGCGACGCCGCCGACGCCCTCGGCGCCGACGAGGTCTGGAACGTCCGCCTCGAGTTCTCCAACATCTCCATGATGCGCGGCAACCAGGCCGCCTCCGGCCACATGCAGGTCGAGATCTTCGCCTACGGCACCGCTGTCAAACGCCCCCAGTAGCCGAGCCGCGACGCGACGCGTCGCCGGCGAGCGCTCTACACCCCCATGCCCCGCCGCAAACCCCCGCACCACCCCGGACTCGAACACGAGCCGCACCTGCGGGCCTCCGATTCCGGGCAACAACACTTCACCCCGGACGCCTCCGAACACGCCGCCGACCGCCGCCTCGCCGCCGCCGGCCCCGACGCCCCCGCCGTGCGTGCCCGGCACGACGTCTTCGACGAGCCGACGATGCGCGCCACCGTCGGCACCCCCATCGATCGCGACTGGTCCTGCGACGCCTGCGGCTTCAACCTCCGCGGCCTCGCCGTCGGCCACGCCTGCCCCGAATGCGGCCACCCCATCCGCCTCGCCCCCACTCCCGCCCCGGCCCCCGGAACCACCCCCGGAACCACCCCCGGAAGCGCCTCCAGCGAGCGAGGTCAGGGCTACGCCGCCTGGCTCACCGAGTGCCAAGCCCAAACCTCCGCCGCCCGCACCTGGCTCGTCACCCTCGGCATCGCCCTCGCCGGCGGCCCCTGGGCCGTCCTCGGCGCCCTGCTCTCCACCTTCGGCGGAACGATCGCCATCATTGTCGTCGCCCCCGTCGTCGAAGAGGTCATGAAGGTCGCCCTCATCACCCTGCTCATCGAGACCCGCCCCTACCTCCTGCGCACCCGCGCCCAGATCTACGCCGCCGCCGCCGGCAGCGGCCTCGCCTTCGCCACCATCGAAAACCTCATCTACCTCAACCTCTACATCCCGAATCCCACCCCCGACATCATCGCCTGGCGGTGGATCGTCTGCACCGTCCTCCACGTCGGCTGCGCCCTCGTCGCCGCCGTCGGCGCCGACCGCGTCTGGCGGCAGACCCTCACCGAGCGTCGCCCCCCAACCGCCCCGATCCGCCTCCGCTGGCTCGTCCTCGCCATCGCCCTCCACGGCACGTACAACGCCGCCGAACCCTGCCGAACTCACCGGCCTGCTCTTCTAAACCTATTTCTTCATAACAAAGCCCCGGATCCCTCACTTTCCACCCCACCCCGCGCGCACAGAACCATCCCAAACCCCGACACAAAACACCCCCGCCCCAACTTTTTCTTTACGTCCGATTCCTCCTTGTTTTGCGTCTCCCAAGCACCGACCCCACGCAAGAAATGTGCGCACTTCCCTTGCGCTTCGCCCCTTGATGTCGGCCCCGGTTCCGTGACGGAAGCTTTCAGACAAGGAGCACGCCGTGACGCTCAACCGGACAAGCCGGACTGAGGAACGCGCCGGACGTGGCGATGCCAGCGATACCACCTTGTCGGAAACTCGTTGGGTCGGAGCCGGCACGTCGTTGGTCGAGGGCACAGGTCCACAGCGAAGAACCTCACGCAAAGCCGCAAAGGCGCAAAGGCGCAAAGGAAAACCAACCCGACAAAAACTCCGCTGCCTTCCTTTGCTTCTTTGCGGCTTGGCGTGAGGCCTTCCGACCCGACTCTCTCCGCACCGCCGGCCACCGCGTCGTGGCGAGACGGACCTTCCGCCCGCTCTTTGACAACCTATAATCGCGTCATGCCCGTCACCGAAGCCGACACGATCAACGTCGACCTCCCGCCGCTGACCGCCGCCGAGTCCTTCTACCTCCCCGAGGTGTTCAAAGGCCTGGGCACAACGCTCCGCCACCTCGCCGGCGCCGTCCGCGGCCCCGGCAAGGGCACCAACCGCGTCCTCGAATACCCCGAGGACCGCCGCGAGTTCCATTCGGTCGAAGACGGCGGCCTCCACACGGACAACTTCCGCGGCGTCCATCGTCTGAACCGCGACGAAGACGGCCGCGTTCGCTGCGTCGCCTGCTTCATGTGCGCCACCGCCTGCCCCGCCAACTGCATCCACATCGAGGGCAAGGAGTCCCCCTGGGACGACCGCGAGAAATACCCGGTCAAGTTCGACCTCGACGAGCTGCGCTGCATCTTCTGCGGCATGTGCGAGGAGGCCTGCCCCGTCGACGCCATCGAGCTGACGCAGACCTACGACATCGTCGGCCTCAGCCGCCAGGAGATGATCTTCGATAAGGAGAAACTCCTCGCCGTCTACGACGCCACCGTCGGCGACAAGCCGATGTGAACGATCTGCGTCGCAGCGGATGGCGGGCGGCATCGAAGCCCCCGGAAACCGCGCAAGAATCATCACATTTAGCGGGCGACGCGCAGCGTCCCTCGGCTCAAGCCGGATCAGCCGGCGAAGGCGAACAGATTTACGTCTTCCGGGGGGCTGTCTTCGACGGCGATGCGGGCGAAGTCCCAGAGGCGGCGGGTGGAGCGGTCGAGGCGGTCGCCGTGGCGTTCGAACCAGTCGTGGGCGTCGTAGAGGCGGGCGGCGGCCCGGAAGGCGGCGTGGTGGGCGAGCAGGTGGAGGATAAAGGCGGTGGTGGCGGCGCGGTCGCCGAGGCTGCGGTCGCTGGGGGCGGTGAACAGGCCGTCGCCGTCTTGGAGCGACGCGAGGGCGACGACGCCGCGGCTCAGGGCGTCGGCTAGTTGGGGGTCGTCGGGGGTGAGGTCAGCCGCGGCGGCGAGGCCGGCCAGGGCGCAGGCGGTGAGCAGCGGGTCGCGGCCGTCGCCGACCGAGGCGGAGAACGTGCCGTCTTCGCACTGGTCGTCGAGCAGGGCCCGGACGAGCCGGCGTGAGAGGGCCGAGGGGCCGTAGGTGAGTTCGACCAGGCGACGCAGGCCCAGGCCGGTGGCCCCGGCGGGGTGCTCGGCGAGCCGGAGGCGGAGGGACAGGGGCATGGCGAGGCCGTTGTCGTCGAGGCCGCGGAGGAGGCGGTCGTAGTCGCGGGTGTCGAGGGTGCGTTCGATGAGGCTGACGCTGAGCATGGCGGCTCCTTGACGTAAGGATCGTGTTCGGTTTTAGATTAACCAAACAAAATCCGAAGTCAAGGGTCAAACCTGTGTTTTGTTCGGATTATTTTCTGGTATCGCTCGCCCTGCGGTGTGAGCGGCGAGATCGGAGCCGCGGCGGCGGCGTGAAGCCCGTGACGTCCGCGGGGTTCTGGTTGAATCGGGGTCAGAAGAGAAGCGTGACGTATCCATTTCGTCACGCCGGCCGGCGTTGCATTTTCCTTGTCAAACCCAAGAAAAAACCTCTGTCACAGGGCTCCGAACCTGTGAGCAGAGGCGCGCCAGGGCATTGGCGAAGGGATGCCAAGCTGATTATCCAACCGCTATCCTATCGGCACGATTCGCCGGGTGTCAACGCCCATAAAACGGAAAGACGGGTCCGCGTAAGACACCTAATTTTCAGATTTTAACGTGAATCGTCGTTCACCTGGGACGCCGTTGTCGCAAGTGTGTAACCGGCGGACAGTTGCGGTTGTTTTCGGTTTTTGATGGGTGTCTGCGCTGTGCGCTCGAATCGCTAGCATGCGGCGGTGACGCATGAATCACCGCTGGAAGTGGCCTTGGGGATCGTCATCCGTTCGCCGCGAGCGCAGCCGGCCGGGCGGACCGCCGAGGCGGAGGTGTTGATCTCGCGTCGGCCCGAGGGCGGGAGCCTGGCGGGTTACTGGGAGTTCCCGGGGGGCAAGGTCGAGGCGAACGAGTCGGCCGAGGCGGCGGCGGTGCGGGAGCTGCGGGAAGAGCTGGGGATCGATGCCGAGTTGGAAGGGGCGCTGGAGCCGATCCACGGCGAGGCGTCGGGGCGTGCGGTGGTGTTGCGGGGGTTTTACGCCCGGCTGATCGGCGGCGAGCCGGAGGCGCGGGAGGTGGCCGAATGGAAGTGGGCTCGGATATCGGAGCTACGGAGCCACCGTTTCCCGCCGGCCAACGGGCCGCTGCTGGAGCAGATCGAGAGGGACTGGGCGGGCAACGACGGGTAGCGTCACGGCTAGCGCAAGACCTCGGGACGATGCGCATCACGCGTTAAGCGTGAGGTTGGGTACGCCCCAACGCGGATAAAGCCGCGGGGTGAGACATTCCGGGGGCGGGGGGGTCAGACGACCGCGGAGCCGGAGGAGACGAGCCAGTCGGCGACGAAGGACTGGGCCGAGCGTTGGGGCTGGCGGGGCGAGAGGATCCGGGCGATGGTGTCGCGGAAACTCTTGAGGGTGTCGTTGACGCGGCCGACCGAGATGTCGAGGACCATGCTGATCTCGGTCGGCGTGAGCTCGTCGGCGAAGAACATGAGGACGACGTACCGGTCGGTCTGATCGAGGCTGCCGAGGCAGTCCCGCACGCGTGTCGCTTCCGTGCCGCTCATCCGTGGCTCCCTGTTTCCTGCGGACCCTCACTCGTATACGGGGACGTCCGTGTCGCCGTAACGAGCCTATCGGATGGGGGGCGTCCCGGCCCTTCAAAAAAAAGTACGGCCGACCCGAGGGATCGGCCGAACGTAGTGGGTTTTGAACTTTCGTACAGGTCGTGCGGGGCTTATGGCGTGATGGATGCCCCGGAGAACAAGGGCTTCAGGCCACCGCGACGCCGAGCTCATCTTTGAGTTGGGCGACCCAGTCCTTGATGCGTTGCTCGGTGAGCTCGGGCTGGCAGTCGTCGTCGAGGGCCAACCCGCAGAACCGGCCGTCGATGACGCCCTTGGACTCTTCGAAGTCGTGGGAGTCGGTGTCGGTGAAGCCGATCTTGCCCTCGGCGCCCTGCTCGAGCATCTTGGTGTACACCATGCCGATAGCGTCTTGGTAGGTATCGGGGTAGCCGCCCTGGTCGCCCATGCCGAACATGGCGATCTTCGTGTCGGTCAGGTCGATGTCGCCGAGCTGGTCGTAGACGTCCTGCCAGTCGTACTGGATCTCGCCGACGTCCCAGGTGGGGATGCCGCAGAGGATGAAGTCGTAGCCGGTGAGGCCCTCGGCCCCGACCTGGGCGATGTCGTCGTAGGTCTCGAAGAAGTCTTCGCCGAACTCGTCGCGGATCAGTTCGGCGGCGGCTTCGGTCTTCCCGGTGCAGGTTCCGTATAAGAGAGCGGCTTTCATGGGGCGGGGGGTCTCGTCACAATCGACAACGGGTACACGGTCAAGCCCACCCGGTCACACGCGGATGGTGCGTCGAAGTGTAGGCCCCAACGGTCGAAAATGCATCCCCGTCGCGCCCGGGTCGTGGTCTGTTGTGATGATGGCGTTTGGCCCATGCAGCCCCCGGTGAGTCACCGGGGGTCAACGAACTACAAGCCCGCATCCGTGTCTTTACCGCCTCGCGCTCGACTCAGGCCAGCGCCCGGCTCGGCCGCATCTGGGCGTGACGCCGGCGGTTGATCGCCCGGCGCACGGTCCGCTTCATCCGGCCGGCGGCGCGGTCGATCGCCTCGAAGAGGTCGGGGGCGTCCTGCTCGACCAGCACGCTGCCGGCTCCGCGGACGGCCGCCTCGATGCAGCAGTGCATCGTGGTGCCGTGGCGGGGGCCGTGGTCGTCGGTCAGCCGGAGGCTCACCGTGCCGAGGCGCGATTCGTAGCGGTCCAGCGCCGCGTGCAGCCGACGCTCGGCGTGGTCCCCGAGCGCTTCGCTCATCTGAAAATTCACCGCCCTTACGTACATCCGCATGCGTCGCTCCTGTCGGGTTGAGTTGTCTGATGCGTCACGCAGGCCCCACCCCATTATGCGAGCCGTTGCGTTTCTCACCAAGACTCTTCTTGCGGATCTCTTGGGAATTTTCCTATCTCCGGGTGTTGCGGGGTTTTTCGGTCGGGACCGCCGGCTATTCTCGGACGCCGCTGCGTTTGGCACCAATTTCGGGCCCCGAAACCGCCGATATTGCAGGGGGAATCCGGTTGCGGCCGGTGTCGCCTCGTTTGGTCCCCCGGCCCCCGGTTGCCCCGCCGAAGTCCATGAACAAGCTCCTGGTCATCCAGCCCGACTCGGCCGACCGCTCACGCGTTGTCGAGACGCTCGAGCGCCTGGGCGTCTGGGAAGCCGACGCCGTCGCCACGCCCGGTCAGGCCCTGGACCGGCTCGTCGACCCCGCCGCCCCTGGACGTCTAGCGGTGATCTGCGACCTCGCCGCGGCGGTCGCCGACGACTCGGCCCTGCTCGCGGCGATCCGCAAGACCTGCCCGCCGCCGCCGGTCCTGCTGACGGGCCGCGACGGCACGCCGGATCAGGTCGTCGCCGCCCTCGACGCCGGGGCTTCGGACTTCGTCCACCTCGATCGGCTCGACGCCGACCTGGTCGAACGCCTCGAACGCGCCCTCAACGCCGCCCACCGCAGCCGGACGCACGCCCGCCTGCTCGACTGCATGACCTCCAGCGTCAGCACCTTCGTCCTCGAGAACGACCCGCTGCTGCTGCCCACGGTCCTGACCCGGCTGCAGAACAGCGTCGCCATGTTCGACATCTGCGACGAGGCCGGCCGCACCCGCCTGGGCATCGCCCTCGAAGAGGCCCTGTCCAACGCCCTCTATCACGGCAACCTCGAGGTCTCGTCCGACCTGCGTAACGACAGCCTCGAAGCCTACTTCGAGCTCGCCGGCGAACGCCGGGAGACGCCTCCCTACCGCGACCGCCGCATCCACATCACCGAGACCCTCACCGCCGACGAAGCCCGCTTCACCATCCGCGACGAAGGCCCGGGCTTCGACACCTCCCGGGTCGATCGTTGTGACCCCTGCGACGACAACCTCGAAGCCCTCTCGGGCCGGGGCCTGCTGCTGATGAAGTCGTTCGTCGATGAGCTGACCTACAACGCCAAGGGCAACGAGGTCACGCTGGTCAAGCGGAAGCAGAACGAGGCGGGCCTGACGCTGGCGGCCTGAGGCTTCGGTCGTGGGTCATTGAGTCCGGGGTCAATAATCCGGGGCAGCCCCCGGTGATTCACCGGGGGCTAGACGAGCCAAGCGGGCCGGAGATCGGATTACACTGCGGGGATGCCGAAGGTCTCCGTGTTGATCTGCTGCGCGAACTCGGCGGGGACGCTGCCCGCGGCGTTGGCGTCGGTGCGGTGGGCGGACGAGGTCGTGGTCGTGGACTCGGGGTCGGAGGACGAGACGGGGGCGATCGCGTCGGCGGGGGCGGACGTGTACGTGGTCGAGCCGTGGCGGGGGTATACGGCCCAGAAACAGTTCGGGGTGGAGCTGGCCCGCCACGACTGGGTGTTCATCCTCGACGGGGACGAAGAGGTGTCGCCGCGGCTGGCCGAGCAGATCGAGGGGCTGGACGAGAGGCGGTGGGGGGGCTTGGACGTGGTGGCGGTGCGTCGGCAGAACTGGGTGCTGGGGCGTCGGGTGCGGGCGTGGTTCCCGGACTGGCAGGCGAGGCTGATCCACCGGCGGCGGGCGGTGTGGGAGGTCGACGCGTTGCACGACACCTGCCACCCCCGCGAGCCGGGCCGGGGCCTGAAGCTGTCGGGCCACCTC
>JBCBSA010000040.1:0-12632 GCA_039819425.1 Planctomycetota bacterium | reverse complement strand
CCCGGAAGCCCCCCCAGAATCAGTCCACCACCGCGATCGCCCCCGTCACCGCGGCGATCACCCGGTCGTGGAACCTGCCGTTGGTCGCCACCACGCCCCGGTTGCCGTCCAGCTGCTTACCCAACGAAAAATCCAGCGGCTCGCCCCGCACGTCCGTCACCATCCCCCCCGCCTCCTCGACGACGATCAGCCCCGCCGCGTGGTCCCAGATCTTCTCCCGGTACCCCGGCCGCGTCGGCAGCCGCAGATAGATCGACGCGTCTCCCCGCGCCACCGCCGCGTATTTGCACTGGCTGTCGATCCGGTACGGCGCGGCCGTGATCCCCAGCTCCGTCGCGATCCGCACCGACGCGTCCTGATCGCTGTGTCCCGACTCCACCGACTCGCAGAAGTTCGCCTGCGCCACGTCGGCGACACCGCTCACCGAGACGCTCTCGCCGGCGACCCCTTCGCCCTCCAGCGTCAACCGCTTCGCCCCAGCCCCACGAACCGCCGTCATGACCAGCCCCCCGTCCAGGTTCGGACACCCCAGCACCCCGAGCACGACCCTCCCCTCCTCGATCAACCCCAACGCCACCGCGTACTGCTCCCCACGCAGAAACCCCTTGGTCCCGTCGATCGGGTCCAGCGTCCAGTACGTCGTCACCGCCGAATCACCCCCCGGATGACTGGCCGGATCAAATCCGCCGTGGTCGATCGCGTCGAGCGCCTCGGCCTCGCTCATCCCCGCGTGCTCGGCCACCTTCGCCCGCAGCGCCGCCGCCCCGTCCTCGCGCAACTCCCGCGAGTCCTCTTCGCCCACCACCGAGACCCGGGGAAACGCCGCCTTGAGCGCCGCGCACACCACCGCCTGCGACGCGAAGTCCGCCACCGTCACCGGTGACTTGTCCTTCTTCTCCAGCGTCCCCGCCGTCACCAGGTCCGCCTGGACCGCCCGACACACCCGCGACGCCGCCCGCACCGCCGCCACCGCGACCTCCAGCTCTCTGTCGTAGTTCATGGGCGGGAGTGTACTGCATCCCGGCACATCTATTAGTAGCCGCCGCCCGTCCCGCTGGCGAGGTTGTGGAAGCGGGTGGTCGCGCCGTGGAAGTGCAGCTTCACCGTGCCGGTGGGGCCGTTACGCTGTTTGTTGACGATGACCTCGGCGATGTTGTTGTCCTCGTACTCGTCGTCGCCGCGGTGGTAGTAGTCCTCGCGGTGCAGCATCATGATGACGTCGGCGTCCTGCTCGATCGAGCCGGACTCACGCAGGTCGGACATGCGGGGGCGGTGGCCCTCGCGCTGCTCGGCCGCACGGTTGAGCTGGCTGAGGCAGACGACAGGGACGCCGAGCTCGCGGGCCAGCGCCTTCACGCCGCGGCTGATCGCCGAGACCTCGTTCTGGCGTCCGTCGCGACCGGCGCTCGGAGCGGACATGAGTTGCAGGTAGTCGACGAAGATCGCCCGCACGTCGTGCCGCTGCTTGAGCCGGCGTGCCTTGGCCCGCAGGCCCATGAGCGTCAGGCCGGCGGTGTCGTCGATGTAGAGCGGGGCCTCGGACAGCTCGCCGACGGCCAGCGTCAGCTTGCCGAAGTCGTCGCGGCTGAGCATGTTCTTGCGGACGCGGTGCGAGTCGACGCCGGAGCGCGAACACAAGAGCCGCTGGGCGAGCTGCTGCTTGGACATCTCGAGGCTGAACACGGCGACGGGGATATTCTTCACCGCGGCGAGGTGCTCGGCGATATTCACGGCGAAGGCGGTCTTCCCCATCGACGGGCGGGCGGCGATGATGACCAGTTCGCCGTCCTGGAGGCCGTTGGTCATCTCGTCGAGCTCGAAGAAGCCGGTCTCGTGCCCCGTGACGTGTCGGCCGTCGTCGCGCTCCAGCCGGTCGAAGGTTTCCTTGAGCAGCACGCCGATGTCGGCGGCCTGGTCGTCGCCCTTCTTCTCGGCGAGCTCGAAGATGGTCGTCTCGGCGCGGTCCAACAGCTCGGCGACGGGCTCGTCGCTGTGGTAACACTCGTGGAGCACCTGGCCGCTGGCCTCGATCAGCCGACGCAGGATCGCCTTGTCCCGCACGATCCGGGCGTACCGCGGCGCCTCGGCGGCCGAGGGCACGCCGTCGACCATGTCCATCAAGGCCTGCAACCCCCCCACCGATTCGAGCAGCTGCTTGTCGATCAGCCGCTGGTTGAGCTGGACGAGGTCGATCGACTGGACCTGGTCGTAGAGCTCGGTGAGCGTCTCGTACACCGCGGCGTGGGCGGGCTTGTAGAAGTCGTCGGGGCCCTTGAGGATCTGGACGACGTCGCCGACGACCCGCCAGTCGAGCACCATCGACCCGAGCAGCGCCATCTCGGCCTCGATCGCGTGGGGCGGCTGCTTCTCGAAGAGCGGGCCGATCTCGATGACTTGGCTCGGCCGTCGGCCGCGCGGGTCGAACGACATAGAAGATGCGGTGCTCATGGCGAAACCTCCAACGCCTCATCGTAACCGAGCCGGGGCAGGGCTTCGGCGATCACCTCCGCGCCCGCCGCCGGCGTGGGAAACACGTGGGAAGGTTGTCGTTTTCCGGGGGCGCTTACTCGGGGGCGGGCAGGTCTTCGCAGAACGCGATCAGCTCGTCGATCGACGGGCTGTGGGCGTTGCGGACGTAGAACCCACTGGTGCCCACGCCGGTGCACAGGCACTCGACCAGCGGCAGCCCCGCGAGCATCCCGAGGCAGAACCCCGCGTTGAAGTTGTCCCCCGCCCCCGTCGACAGCTTCGGCTTGGCCACAAATGGCCCCCGGAAGTGGGCCGTGGTCACCCCCCCGGAAGCGCCCCCGCCCCCGGAATTAATCATGGCCGCCGCGGCCCCTTTCCGGGGGTGGACGACGCAGCCGTGGATGGCCATCGCTTCGCGGATCGCCGCGGCGGTGGCCTCGATCGCGTCCTCGGGATCGCTCGGCACGGCAAGCCCGAGCACCTCCAGCGCCTGCGTCGACTCGCTGAGGTTCAGCCCCAGCACCACGTCGGCGTTCGCCTGCATCTGCGACAGCAGCGTGAACACCCCGCGGATGTCCTCGGCGCTCCGCTTCGCCGGGTCCGCCAGGTCGACGAACACGATCTTCCGGGGGCCGCCCCCCGCGACCGACCCGGCCAGGATCGCGTCGATCTGTCGGTACACCGACTCGATCCGGTTCAGCATCGTCCAGTTCGTCATCCCGATCAGCCGGCTGCGCATGACCAGTTCGGCAAACTTATCCGCCCCCACCGCCGCCTCGACCGTCGCCCAGTCCAGGCCGCTGATCGCCCCGTGCTTGCCGAGCATCAGCTTGCCGTCGTCGAACTCCAGCGCGTCGGTATATCCCGGCTCGCTGACGCTGTAGACCTCCGCCGCCTTGGTGAAGTCTTCAAACACCGGTTGCACCGCCGGCCGCCCGAGGCAGCCCACATAACTCACCGCCACCCCGCCGGCCGCCAACGCGTTGGCCATGATCGGCCCGTTCCCGCCGAGCTTCTCCTGCTTGACGAACAACTCGTAATTGCTCGACTGCCCCGCCTTCGCCGACACCCGCGCCCCGAAGTCCGCGATCGTCGGCATCGGATCGAACGCGTCGGGGCTGTGCCGTTTGTCCACCACCGAGATGATCGAGTCGACGAAGCCGTCGAAGCCGATGAGGGCGGTCGCCGCGCCCGAAGCGTCTGGCGCGGAAGCGAATCGGCGGAGGCCGGCGGCGGCGGCTTGAGCGGTGGCGGCGCGATCGGTCATGCGTGAAAGATAGCAAATCGCCGAAAAACGACCTGACCCGGAACTGATCACTCGTCAGTCCGGCCGGCTGGTCGGCCGTATTGGGTATGGGGGAGCGTGAAAAACCTGGGTCAGGACGGCTCGTCGGCGGGCGCCGCTTCTGCCGAATCATCGGACGGAGCGGGGGCCGGATTGGGGGTGAAGGTGAGGTTGTCGAAGACGACGACGGAGCCGAGGCCGGCGTCGCCGGAGATGCCCAGGGCGAAGCCGTAGAAGGGTTGGCCGGCGTCGTCGAGGTTACTCGAGGCGGGGTTGCCGGCGAGGGCGGGGAGCTTGAAGCTGAAGGTGAAGGTCTGGTTGGCGGCCTGGGTGCCGGTGAAGTTGTAGTTGTCGTCGTCGGTGTCGGAGTCGGTGAGGTCGAAGCCGGTGGTGGAGCCCATGCGGACCATGAAGACCTGAGCGGTGGGGCTGCCGTTGAGGGTGGTGAAGGTGGCCTGGCCGGTGAGGGTGCCGCCGCGTTCGAGCACCTGGTTGAAGGGGGCGTCGGCGCCGCCGAGGACGGTGTGGCTGAAGTTGGCCGCGACGAGGCCGAAGCCGTCGGTTTCGCGGAACTCGGCGGCGAGGGCGGGCGTGCCGTCGGGGCCGGTGGTGATCGAGAGGACGGTGGGCTCGCCGGACTCGCCGGCCTGGGGCTCGAAGCCGCCGGCGTCGCGGACGGTGCCGTCGCCGTTGTCCTTGGCGTCGTCGAAGTCGAAGACGATCGGCTGGGCCGGGGCGGCCGAGGCGAGGAGGCAGGCCAGGAAAGCGGCCGAGGCGAGGCGGAGGTGGTCGGACATGGCGGGCCTTCCCAAAAATCGCAACGAGCATCGCCGGACTCGGCGAACGTCCCTCGTTGTGGGTGAATCATAGCTTCGTGTCCGCGTGGCCGATCCGTTACCGATCACGGCTACGCAAGTCCGTGGTTCAGACCGCCACGGCCGCCGCTTCGCGTTCGGCGAGGAACTTCCGGGCCGGCTCGGCGAAGAGCAGGACCAGCAGCAGGTCGCGTTGAGACCGGATGAGCTCGCCGCACTCGCGGTGGAGCTTGATGAGGTCGATGTCGTCGACGCGGTCGGCGGGCCGGCCGAGGAAGGCGGGCTTGCCCTCGGCGACTTTTTGGAAGACGTCGGGGTCGACGGGTCCGGGGAGCCTGCCGTAGTGGCCCATGACCACGTCGCGGAACTGCTGGCTGACGATGCGGTAGGGCTGGCCCTGGATCACGTTGAAGGCGGCCTGGGTGCCGACGATCTGGGACGTCGGGGTGACGAGGGGGACGTAGCCGGCGGCGGCGCGGACGCGGGCGACCTCTTCGAGGATCTCGGGGAGCTTGTCGAGCTGGTTCTGGAGCTTGAGCTGGTGGTGGAGGTTGGACACCATGCCGCCGGGGATCTGCGAGGCGAGCTGGGCCTCGTCGATCGGGGGGTAGCCCTGGGGACGGAGCAGGTCGTTCTGGATCAGGTCGAGGGCGCGGTCGCAGGCGGCGCGGTCGCGCTGCTTGAGGAGGGTGACGACCTGCTTGACGGTGCGACGCATCGCGGCGGTGGGCTTTTGGGGCCAGGGTTGGCCGGCGTGGTCGGGGTCTTTGTCGAACTCGGGGAGTTCTTGACGGATGTCGCGGAGGTGGCGGTCGATCTCGGGGAGCGGCTTGGGGTCGAGGCCGGCGTCGAGTTCGAGCTCTTCGGCGAAGAAGCGGATGAGTTCGGCGGCGGGCTGGGCGGTGCTGTGGGCGAGGGGGCCGTAGCAGGTGTCGAGGTGGTCGACGCCGGCGAGCATGCCGACGACGTAGGTGGCGGTGGCCAGGCCGTTGGTGTCGTGGGAGTGGAGGGTGAGTTCGAGGCCGGGGAACTCTTCGCGGAGGGCCTCGATGAGGGGCCAGGCGTCGGCGGGGTGGAGCAGGCCGGCCATGTCCTTGATGGCCAGCGAGTCGGCCCCGGCGTCGACGACGCGGCGGGCGAAGTCGAGGAAGTAGTCCTGGCTGTGGACGGGGCTGACGGTGTAGGAGATGGCGGCCTCGGCGTGGCCGTTGAAGGTCTTGGTCGCCATGACGGCGGTGATGAGGTTGCGCGGGTCGTTCAGGGCGTCGAAGATGCGGATGCGGTGGGCGTTGGCGGCGAGGTCGTCTCGGCTGAGCCGCTGGGCGGATTTGGCGGGGTTGAAACGGCCGGGGGTGCCGGTGCGGATCGCTTCCTTGAGGAACTCGCAGACGACGTTGTCGGGGTACGGCGTGTAGCCGAAGAGGTTCTGGCCGCGGCAAAGCGAGCGGATCTGCACGGGGTGGTCCGCGGCGTCGAGGCAGTCGCGGAAGCGTTCGAGGCGCTCGAACGGGTCGTCGCCGGTGAATCGCAAGCCGGCGTCGAGCGTGGCTCCGCCCCAGAGTTCGAGAATGTCATGCCCCACGTCGCGGATCAGCGGCAGCACCCGCAGGCCCTGCTCGGTGGTCATGCGCGTCGCCAAGAGCGACTGATGGCCGTCGCGCAGCGAGCAGTCGATGAGCGAGATGCGGTCGGTGTCGGGCATGGGGTTCTGTGGGGTGGGTGGGGTATGCCTGGGGGCGACGGGGCATGATAACGGCAGATTTTGCCGCCACGCGGGGCCGGCCGGGACTTTCCGGGAGATTCCTGGGCGTTTCCGGGGGTTCGTGGGGGACGCCGAGGCGGTCGGCGGATGAGGTATCCTGAGAGGCCCCATGAAATACGACTTCACCGAGATCGAAGCGAAGTGGCAGACCCGCTGGGCCGAGGAAAAGACCTTCCGCGTCGCGAACCCGGGCGACCCCGACTTCCCGGAAAACAAACCCAAGTTCTACTGCATGGACATGTTCCCCTACCCCAGCGGGGTCGGGCTCCACGTCGGCCACCCCCTGGGCTTCATCGCCACCGACATCGTCGCCCGCTACAAGCGCATGCACGGCCACAACGTCCTGCACCCCATGGGCTTCGACGCCTTCGGCCTGCCCGCCGAGCAGTACGCCATCGAGACCAACGTCCACCCCCGCAAGACGACCGAAAACAACATCGAGAACATGGTCAAGCAGCTCAAGCGGCTGGGCATGGCCTACGACTGGGACCGCTCGTTCGCCACCACCGACCCGGGCTACGTCAAGTGGACACAGTGGATCTTCCTCCAACTTTATAAGAGCTACTTCGACCCCGTCGAGAAGAAGGCCCGGCCCATCGAACAGCTCGTGGCCAAACTCGAGGGCGAAGACTACCTGGTCGGGCTCAACGCCGAACTCGTCTGGTCCGGCGACGACGAGAACCTCGAGCCCATCGCCGGCGGCCGGATCGGGCCCCGGAAGTGGCACGAGCTCGAACCCGGCCAGCAACGCCGACTGCTCGACGAGTACCGTCTGGCCTACCTCGCCGACGTCGAGGTGAACTGGTGCCCCCGCCTCGGCACGGTGCTGGCCAACGAGGAGGTCACCGCCGACGGCCGATCGGAGCGCGGCGACTTCCCGGTCGTCAAACGGCCGCTCAAACAGTGGATGCTGCGCATCACCGCCTACGCCGACCGGCTGATCGATGACCTCGACCTCGTCGATTGGCCCGAGCCCATCAGGCTGTTGCAACGCAACTGGATCGGCAAGTCCCTCGGCGCCATCGTCGATTTCACCGTCGATACCCAGGATGAATCCGTCACCGTCTTCACCACCCGGCCCGACACGCTTTTCGGCGCAACGTACATGGTGCTTGCCCCCGAGCACCCGCTTGTCATTAGCGCACTGGATGATGATTCTCGATCATTTGACGAAATCCCTGACCGTGAATTCGGACAAGCTTTAGTTAGTCCCGAACAGCGTGAAGCTGTCCGGCAATACATCCGTGAAGCTCAGGCCAAGACCAGCATCGACCGCCAAGCCGACAAAGAAAAGACCGGCGTTTTCACCGGGGGATATGCGACCAACCCCGTCAACGGCGAGTCGATCCCGATCTGGATCGCCGACTACGTCACGATGGGCTACGGCACCGGCGCGATCATGGCCGTGCCCGCCCACGACGAGCGCGACCACGCCTTCGCCACCAAGTTCGGTCTACCGATCGTCGAAGTGGTGCAATCCCCCGCCGACCACGATATCCAAATCAACGCCTGGACCGGCGACGGCGAACTCGTGAACTCAGCGAACGACGACATCACACTCAACGCCAAGCCCGTCGCCGAGGCGAAGCAACTCATCACCGATTGGCTCGCGTCCCGAGGCCAAGGCCAAGCCAAGATCCAGTACCGCCTCCGCGACTGGTTGTTCAGCCGTCAACGTTACTGGGGCGAGCCGTTCCCCATCCTCCACGGCCCCGACGGTGAACTCCGGGCCGTGGACGAGGCCGAACTCCCGGTGAACCTGCCGGAGATGGAAGACTTCAAGCCCACGGGCACGGACGACCCTGACGCCCCGCCGCAGCCACCCTTGGGCCGCGCCGACGACGACTGGAAGAAAGTCACGATCGACGGCGTCGAATACACCCGCGAGCTCAACACCATGCCCAACTGGGCCGGCTCGTGCTGGTACTACCTGCGTTACCTCGACCCGCACAACGACGACGCCCTCGTCGGCGAGGCCGCCGAGAAATACTGGATGCTCAGCAAAAAACGCCACGCCGACGCTGAGCAAAGCGAAGCGTCTGGTAACGCCTACCACGCCGGCGGCGTCGACCTCTACATCGGCGGCGTCGAACACGCGGTGCTGCACCTGCTCTACGCCCGGTTCTGGCACAAGGTGCTCTACGACCTGGGCCACGTCTCGACGCCCGAGCCGTTCGGCCGGCTGTTCAGCCAGGGCTACATCCAGGCCTACTGCTACCGCGACGAGCGCGGCATCCCCGTCCCCGCCGACGAGGTCGTCAACCAGGACGGCAAGCCCGCCGCCGGCGTCCAGGGCACCAAGGGCCAACAATACTTCCACGACGACAAACCCGTGACCGAAGAATTCGGGAAAATGGGCAAGTCGCTCAAAAACGCCGTCGCCCCCGACGAGGTCTGCGAACAGTACGGCTGCGACACGCTCCGGCTCTACGAGATGTACCTCGGCCCGCTGGACCAGTCCAAGATCTGGAACACCAACGACATCGTCGGCGTCCACCGCTTCCTCAACCGCCTCTGGCGCAACTTCGTCGACCCCGAGACCGGCGAGTCCCGCGTCACCCACGACAACCCGCCCCCGGAATTGGATCGCCTCACCCACAAAACCATCAAGCGGGTCAGCGACGCGATGGACGCGATGCAATTTAATGTGGCGATCGCGGCGTTGATCGAGTTGAACAACGCGCTGGTGAAAGTTCCGGGGGGGGTGCCGAAGTGGGTCGGCGAGGTCATGGTGGCGATGCTGGCGCCCTTGGCGCCGCACATCGCCGAGGAGCTTTGGGAGCGGCTGGGCCACTACGTGCCGGACTCGACCGTGGCCGACGCGTCGTGGCCGTACTACGACCCGAAGATGCTGGTCGAAGACGAGATCGAGCTGCCCGTCCAGGTCAACGGCAAGATGCGCGGCAAGGTCACCGTGCCCGCCGACGCCGAGGACGACGAAGTGATCGCGGCGGCGCAGACGGACGCCAACGTGGCGACCCACCTCGAAGGCAAGACCCTGCGTAAGGCGATCGTCGTGAAGGGGCGGATGGTCAACCTGGTGGCGAATTGACCCGCGTTTGACGGTAGCCATCACGGAGCCGATCCATGCCCGACGGCCAGACACCACCCGGAGACTCGGCCGAGGACGGCGGAGCGAAGCGCCGCGCGTCGTTGGAACGGTTGTCCGAGAACGCCGAACGCCGACGGGCTGAAGCACGCGAAGCCGGGGAGGAGTCATGCTCCGAGTTCTCCGTCGAGCTTGAGGAACCCCGCCAATACTGCCGCGGGTGCGGGATGGAGCTCACCGATTTCGAGGAGCCGGGGCAGTGCCCGCTGTGTGGCCGGGGGTTCGATCCGAACGACCCCAAGACATACCGCGACGAGCCGCTGCCACAGAGCCGTCGGCCGTACCTGTTGCAGACGCCGCGGCTGGCGGGGTATGCGTGGGTGGTGTGTTTTTTAGTCGGTCGGATCGTGATCGGGGACGTTGGGCCGGACTGGGTGAGCGGCGTCTCCGGGCAATCGGGAAGTAGCCCCGCCGGGGCGGCGGCCGGAGCGGTGGTGGCGGTGTTGTCTGGGCTGATGTTGGTGCCGTGGCTGTTGTGCTGCGCCTGGTTGGGTTTGGCGGCGGTGGCGGAACACCACAACGCGGGCCAGGTGCACGTGGCGATGCCGCTGGGCATGGGGTTGGCGGTGCTGATGGTGCTCGGCTTGAACCCGGCGATGCTCATCGCGGCGGCGCTGCTCGGCGCGTTCGCGGGGTTGGTGCGGGCGTGGCGGGCGACGTGACGGGGCGAACGGGCGTTGCCGGGTGCCCCGGCCTATCGTTGACCGCTTACCGAAACCCTGGAACCCACCCGGAGCTGAACGTGACTGAGCCTGTCGATCTGTTGTTTTCGCCGCACGCCCTGGGATCGCTGACCCTGCCGAACCGGGTGCTGATGGCCCCGATGACCCGCTGCCGGGCGTCGCTGCCGGGTGAGGTCCCGACCGAGCTCAACGCCACCTACTACCGCCAACGCGCCTCGGCCGGGCTGATCTTCACCGAGGCCACCCACGTCTCCCCCGGCGGGCTCGGCTACCTCGCCATGCCCGGCATCTACTCCGACGCCCAGCGCGACGGCTGGAAGCTCGTCACCGACGCCGTGCACGACGCCGGCGGACGCATCTTCGCCCAGCTCTACCACGCCGGCCGCGTCACCCACCCCGAACTCCTCCCCGACAGCCTCGGCCCCGTGGCCCCCTCCGCCATCGAACTCCAAGAAACCCAGGCCCACACCCCCAGCGGCAAGCACCCCATCCCCACCCCCCACGCCCTGACCGCCGACGAGATCGCCGCCATCGTCGAGCAGTACCGCCACGCCGCCCGGATCGCCCAAGACGCGGGCTTCGACGGCGTCCAACTCCACGCCGCCAACGGCTACCTCATCGACGAGTTCCTCCGCGACGGCACCAACCGACGCACCGACGACTTCGGCGGCAGCGTCGAAAACCGCCTGCGCTTCCCGCTCCAGGTCCTCCACGCCCTGATCGATGTCTGGGGCCCCGAACGCGTCGGCGTCCGCGTCTCGCCCACCGGCACTTTCAACGAGATGTCCGACTCCGACCCCCGGAAGCATTTCACCGCGATCTTCGAAGCGATCGAGGGCACGGGCGTCGGCCACCTCGAAGTCGTCGGCCAGCTCTTCGACCAGCCCGAACCCCACCCCGACCAGGCCGCGGTCAACGCCGCCGCCCGCGAGCAGTTCACCCGCACCCTGATCTTCAACGGCGACTACAACGCCGAGAAAGCCGCCGCCGCGCTGTCCGCCGGGGCCTGCGACTTGGTCACCTTCGGCCGGCCGTTCCTCTCCAACCCCGACCTGCCCGCCCGCCTGCAGACCGGCGCCGACCTCGCCGAGTTCACCGACCCCACGCTGCTGTACAAACCGATGGCCGGCGAGAAGGGCTACACCGATTTCCCGGCGCTAGCGGCGGCCCAGGCGTGAAGCGGATCGCGCGATCTTGTCGAGTATGATCCGGCGATGATCCTGCTGATCGATAACTACGACAGCTTCACGTACAACCTCGTGCAGCGGTTAGGTGAGCTCGACGCGTCGCTGGACCTGCGCGTGGTGCGCAACGACAAGATCACGGCGGAGGAAGCGCTGGCGATGGAGCCGGAGCGGGTGATCGTTTCGCCGGGGCCGTGCACGCCGCGGGAGGCGGGGGTGAGCGGGGACGTGATCGAGGCGTTCGCCGGGCGGGTGCCGGTGCTGGGGGTGTGCCTGGGGCACCAGACGATCGGCGAGCGGTTCGGCATGACCGTCGATCGGCACGTCAAGCTGATGCACGGCAAGACCAGCCCGATCCGCCACGACGGCCGCGGCGTCTTCGCCGGGCTGTCGGACCCGTTCACGGCGACCCGCTACCACAGCCTCGTCATCCTCAAGGACACGTTCGACCACGAGCGGTTCGAAGTCAGCGCCTGGTGCGACGACGACGGGCAGGACGTGGTGATGGGGCTGCGGGCGAAGCCGGGGACACTGCCGGGAGGGGATGCGCTGCTGGAGGGGGTGCAGTTCCACCCGGAAAGTTTTCTGACCGAGGAGGGGCCGCAGTTGCTGGCGAACTTTTTGGGGATGCCGGCGGATAACGGGACGCTTCGCGTCGCCCGCTAAACATCGGATTCGATGAATTCAGAAGATCACGCCGCGTCACGGAGGCGGGCGGTGATGGCTTCGAGTTGGGCGCGGGCTTCGGGGTGGGCGGGCTCGAGGCGGAGGGCCTGGGCGAAGGCGGCGGCGGCGTCGTTGAGGTGGCCGGCGGCGCAGTGGGTGCGGCCGAGCATGACGAGGGCGGGGACGAGGTAGGGCTGGAGACGCAACGCGGCGCGGAAGCACTCGGCGGCATCGGCGTGGCGGTCGGCGGCGGCGAGGGCGGTGCCGAGGTTCAGCCACCAGGTGGGTTGAGCATCGTCGAGTTCGATCGAACGGCGGAGCAGCGAGACGGCGTCCTCGGCGTGACCGCCGCGGTGGGCGGCGAGGCCCAGGAGGTGGACGCCCGTGGGGTGGTTGGGGTCGAGGCGGAGGACCTGGCGGCAGAGGGCTTCGGCGTGCTTCCACCGCCGGGCGGCGAGGGCCGCGGCGGCGCGGACCAACACGGCGTCGCCGCCGCGGCGGACGGCGGCGGGGACGGCGGTCGGGGCGGTGAAGGGTTCGGACATGGACCTGTTTTTCGTTTAGGTCGTGAAGTCTTTTAGACACCGGATGCCGCGGGGCGTCGGCCCCGGGTCATTGACCCGGGGCTAAATGGGTTAGCCGAGGAGGGCGAGGACGTT
>JBCBSA010000039.1:0-12862 GCA_039819425.1 Planctomycetota bacterium | reverse complement strand
GGTCGCCGTGTTTCGCGGTCCAGGCGTGGTCGCCCGTGGTGTGGTCGTACGTTGCGACGCAGCAGATAAAGTTGACGAGTTGCTCGCAGGTCATGTACGAGAAGCAGCCGCGCAGCCCCTGCACCTCGTAGCTCGAGTAGCCCTCCGGCGTGAAGTGGTTACCGACGCCCTGGTCGTGCGTGAAGCTCACCCCCCCCGGGTGTTCGTTGGGACCGCCGGGGAAATGCAGCTTGTCCTCGTAGCGGTATCGCTCGGCAAACCGATCCAGCACGTTTCGGCTGGACCACGGGTTCATCCGCATCTCGAAAAACAGCATGTCGACCGTCAGGTCGAACGTGTTCATCATCCGGTACTCGCCCTCGTTCACCACCCAGCAGGGCTTACGTCCTTCGTGGGTCAGCGGCGGGGCGGTGCCGAGGTCGAGGAACTCGGTCGAGCCGTAGTAGCTGTGGATCGTGTGGGCGATGTGGAACCGTTGGGCGGCGTTGAGGTGCGTCGCGGCGTCCAGCATCGCGTCGGCTTCGTCGGCCTTGGCGACGTAGTCGTCGAAGCGATCCAGCGCGTAGCGGCCGACGCTCTCGAGGCCGTCGAAGTAGCGGGTGTAGAAGTAGACCGCGTCCTGCCCGCTGGTGACGACGCCGTGGTTATAGAACGCCACGGCGAAGCGGAACGTCGTCTTCGTGTTCGCCGGGGCGTCGGCGTAGAGGGCCCCGACCGGGCCCAGCGAGAACGGACGATCGCCGGTGTTCCGCACCGGACGCACGACCGCATCGACCGCAAACGCTCGGCCGCTCCGCACCGCCGGGTCGGTACAGAAGATGCCTTTCAGCCGCCCCTGCGCCAGGCCCCGCAGGGGGTCGCCATCCGTCGGCTCGACGTTCCGCGGCAGCGAATACGGGTCGCTCCCGGAGAACCCGAAGAACGCCCGCCGCGGCCGGTCGCACCCGGTGTTGTCGACCTCCAACTCGACCAGCACCGCCGGGCACGTCGTTAACTTCAACGCCTCGTGATCGGGCTTCCCCGACTCCGGGTCCGGCACCGGCATCACCGGCGAGATCACCCGGAACGTCAGGTCCCCCGCCGTCCACGTGTCCCGCGTTACCGTCAGCGTTCGCCCGATCCGCTCGTCGTCGAACATCAGCACCTGCACCCCCGGGATCTCGCCCAGCATCGGGTCGTCCATCTCCGGCGACTCTTCGCTGTCGCTCACGAACCGCTCCGCCTCGCTCGCCGCCTTGCCGTCGTAGAACGGCAGCGCGTCGAACCGGTTCGCGTCCTCCCGCGACTCGAGCCCGACGTAGACCGGCTCCTCCGCCGGCTGGCCTTGCTGGATGCCGAGCCCACCCTTAGGGCCCTTGTGCCCGAGCGTGAACGACGCGAACGCCCCGATCGGACTGTGCTGAACGTTGTAAAACAGGTTTTTACGGTGAGATTGATTCATGGGTAGGGGTTCTAGCCGCGTCGGCGCGGTGTGCTACATTATATTTATCGATAAAGACTCTCAAGCGTGGCAGGACCGCTGCCGCTCACTCGCCATCGCCCCGATTCACAAAGAGCCCCTCGCCGACTCGCAAAGGACAAACGCATGCCGCTTCTCCGTGTCCCCCTCGCCGGTGCCCCGCTTTGCGGAGCGTTGCTGCTCGCTTTCGTCCTGAGTCCCGCCGCCGCGGCGCAGGACAAGCACGGCGACGCCTCCGTCACCGTCTCCGACTCGCCCATGCAGTGGCACCCCGTCACCCTCACCCTCGACGGCCCCTTCGCCGCCGAGACCGACACCGACCCGAACCCCTTCACGGGTTACCGCTTCGACGTCGTCTTCACCCACGAATCCGGCAGCCCGTCTTACGTCGTCCCCGGCTACTTCGCCGCCGACGGCGACGCCGCCAACACCTCCGCCCAAGAGGGCACCGCCTGGCGCGCTCATCTCAGCCCCGACGCCCCCGGAAAGTGGACCTACACCACCGAGTTCCATCTTCTCGACGGCGACGGCCACCCCACCGGCGCCCTCGCCCCCTTCCACGGCGTCACCGGCTCGTTCGCCGTCGCCCCCACCGACAAATCGCCAGCGCCCAAGCCCGGCTCGAAAGTCATCGACTTCCGCGGCAAGGGCCGGCTCACCTACGTCGACGACCACCACCTCCGGTTCGTCGGCGACCAGACCTATTACCTCAAGATCGGGGCCGACGCCCCCGAGACCCTCTTCGCCTACACCGACTTCGACGACACCTTCACCCAGCGCGACTGGGTCCCCGTCCGCGACTACACCCCCCACAAGCAAGACTGGAACCCGGGCGATCCGACCTGGCAGGACGGCAAGGGCAAGGGCCTCATCGGCGCCCTCAATTACCTCTCCGAAGCCGGCGGCAACGGCATCTCCTTCATCCCCTACAACATCGCCGGCGACGGCCGCAACGTCTGGCCGATGGTCAGCCCCGAACTCAAGCACAAGCTCCACTACGACTGCTCCAAGCTCGACCAGTGGCGCGTCGTCCTCGAGCACGCCCAGGCCCGCGGCCTCCACGTCAACTTCAAGCTCTTGGAAACCGAGAACGACGACGACACCCTTCCCGACTACGAACAGAACCCCCCGCCCAGCGTCCCCGCCTCTCTCGACGGCGGCGACCTCGGGCCCGAACGCAAGCTCTACCTCCGCGAGCTCATCGCCCGCTACGGCCACCTCCTCGCCCTCACCTGGAACATGGGCGAAGAAACCTCACTCACCTTCGACCAGCTCCGCGACATGGCCGGCTTCATCCGCGAGACCGACCCCTATGACCACCTTGTCGTCGTCCAGACCTTCCCCCACCAGCAGGACAAGTACTACCGCCCCCTCCTCGGCGACCCCGACGTCCTCACCGGCGTCGCCCTTCAGAACGACTGGGACAAATCCCACCAACAAACTCTGCTCTGGGTCACGGAGTCGGCCAAGGCCGGCGAGCCTTGGGTCGTCTGCAACGACGAACAGAACCACTGGCGCTTCGGCACCCCGCCCGACACCGGCTACCCCGGCTACGACGGCAACGACAACGACGGCAACCCCGTCGGCTACGACGAGCACGACATCCGCAAGCACACCCTCTGGGGCAACCTCATGGCCGGCGGCGGCGGCGTCGAGTACTACTTCGGCTGGGAACTGCCTCAAGGCGACCTCTTCGTCGACGACTGGCGCAGCCGCGCCAACTCCTGGACCTTCGGCCGACTCGCCGTCGACTTCTTCCACGACCACGCCGTCCCTTTCCCGGCCATGACCAACCGAAACGACCTGGTCGGCAACTACGGCAACGCCAACGGCCTCTTCTGCCTCGCCCCTCGCGATCGCAGCACCGCCGCCCCTTATGTCGTCTACACCGCCGACGCCAGCCAGGAAGTCCGCCTCAACCTCGCCGAGTACCGGCAAGGCCACGCCTACTCGGTCCGCTGGTTCAACCCCCGCGAGGGCGGCCCGCTCGTCGAGGGCTCGGTCCCCGAGATCGTCGCGGGGCGTGTGTCCAGCCTCGGCTCGCCCCCGAGCGACGCCGACGAAGACTGGGCGATCCTCATTGCCCCCGCCGAGGTTGAATGATCCAGACGCGGAGGTTCGCCCCGCGTGGCGGGGCTCAGTGCAGGAACAGCCGCACCCCGGTGTGCGCCATGGCCATGCCGTGGTCGTCGGCGGCTTCGGTGACGCCGTCGTCGCGGGCGCTGCCGCCGGCCTGGGCGACGACCTTCACGCCGCTGGCGGCGGCCCGGTCGAGGTTGTCGCGGAAGGGGATGAACGCGTCGCTCGACAGCACGACCCCCGGAAGCTGGCGTAGCCAGTCGCGGCGTTCGTCGTCGGTGATCGGAGACCAAGAGCCGATGAGGGACTTGGCGAGTTCGGCCCGTTCGCCTTCGTTCAGTTCGTGGTGGCGGACGAAGTTGTCCCGGGCGTTGACCTTCTCGGCCTTGGCTAGGCCGTCGGCGAACGTGAGGGCGAGGGATTTGGGGTGGGTCTTGAGCAGCCAGCGGTCGGCCTTGTCGCAGGCGATGCGGGTGCAGGCGATGCGGCTCTGCTGGCCGGCACCGATGCCCACGGCCTGTCCTTCGTAGCCGACGGCGATGGAGTTGCTCTGCGTGTGCTTGAGCGTGACCGTGGCGACGATCAGCGTCTCCATCACCCCCGGAAGGATCTCCCGCTTTTTCGTGACCACATTGGAGAACGTTTCGGGGGTGATGGCGAGGTCGTTGTGGGACTGTTCGAGGGTGAGGCCGAACTCGACGCGGGACTCGACGGGCGGGGGGGCGTAACCGGGGTCGATGGCGAGCATGACGTACCGGCCGCCCTTCTTCTGGCGGAGCAGGTCGAGGGCGTCGGGCTCGTAGGACGGGGCGATGATGCCGTCGGAGACCTCGGGCTTGAGCAGGGCGGCGAGGGTGGCGTCGACGGGCTCGGAGACGGCGACGAAGTCGCCGAAGGAGGCGACGCGGTCGGAGCTGCGGGCCTTGGCGTAGGCGAGGGCGACGGGGGAGTACGCGCCGCCGGGCACACTTTCCGGGGCTTCCGGGGGGGCGAAGACGTGGGCCGTGAAAAATCCCGGGGGCGGGGGGGTGCCGTCGCTGACGGCGGCGCCGGCGGGGCTGACGTGCTTGAAGCTGGCGGCGGCGGCGCGGCCGGTCGCGGCCTTGAGGTCGCGGACGAGCTGCCAGCCGCGGAGGGCGTCGAGGGCGTTGATGTAGGAGGGGCTGCCGTTGACGACTTCGAGGGGGCTGCGGCTGTCGTTAGCGGCGATGCGGGCGTGGGGCTGGTTGGGGTTGCATCCGTACTTGAGGGGGATTTCCATGCGGGGAGTGTAACGGGCGGAGGCTGGAGACCACGTGGGAACGCTGGGGGATCCGGGGCCTGGTCGCTGGACGCCGCCGCCCTCGGCTTGAGGGGCTCGTGTGGGCGGGCTCGGAAAGCGGTGTACAAAAAAAGCGCCCGTCAACGTGACGGGCGCCGGAGGAGAAAGAGAGCAGTGTTGGTGTGGTTGGTACGCGGCGGACAAACGACTAGTTCTCGGGGCGGCGTTTTTATTTCAGTTTCCGTAAGGTTCTTCGCTATTTTCCCCGGCGGCCTCGGATCGGGCCTCGGTGTTGGTTTGTTCGCCGGGTGACGCGTCTGCGTTGCGGGGTGTCCCGGCCGCGGCGAGGCGTTGGAAGGCGATGCGTACGGGTTCGGGGAACCGGTCGAGGTTGTCGGCGCTGAGCATGTCCCGGGCGATGGCGCGGGCGGCGGGGCGGCGGCCGAGGGAGGTCCAGACGTTGGGGTCGACGTCGTTGGCGCGGATGAAGGCGCGATTGGCGCGGTCGGCCTCGCCGAGGGCGGCGGAAGCGAGGGCGAAACCGACCTTGGGCTGGGCGTTCTGCGGGCTGGCCGAGGCGAGCCGGCCGAAGGCGAGTTGGGCCTGGGCGAAGCGGCCGGCCTCGAGCATGGCCCAGGCGTCGTTGGCGGTGGCGTTGAGGCGGGGCACGTCGTAGACGTCGTCGAAGCCGCCGGGGTTGTCGTTGAATCGGCCTAGATCGGTGCGGGGGGTGAAGCGGTTGTCGACGACGCGGGATCGGCCGACGTCGCTGAGTTCGGCGTTGCGGAAAGTCACGGGGCGATCGACGAAGACAACGCGGTTGCCGAAGCCGGAGTGGCCGAAGCCGCGGTTGAAACGGGAGTGGTTGAAGCTGCGATTGAACCGGCGGTTGTTGAAGCCGCGGTTGAAGTTTCGGTTGAAGCGGAAATTGCTTCGGTTGAAGTTTCGGTTGAAGCGGCCGCTGGAGCGGAAGCTGGAGTGGCCCTTGAAGGACTTTTTCTTGAAGTTGGCCGAGGCGTCGGGGGCGGGGGCGACGAACATGACGCCGGCCAGCGGGATCAGGGCGAGGGTCAACCAGCGGCGGGCGGGACGGTTTTTGATGCGGGGAGCGTTCATGGCGGGGTCCTGACGGGGTGGGTGTGGCGTGTCCGGTTTCGTTTCGTGGTTCACGGCTTCTTTCCGGAACAACCGGCGGGGCGGCGGTGATGTTCCACGGCGGGCGAAAAAGTCGTGTGACCGGTCGCCACCGGCGGCGTGATGTATTCCCGGGATTTCGAGGGATTCCGGGGATTCTGGGGGATTCCGGGGGAGGTATGCTGTCGGCCATGATCGCGAGACTCGACGGAACGTTGACGGAGGTGCGGGGGGATGCGGCGCTGGTGGACCCGGGGTTTGGTCTGGTTTACGAGGTGTTGCTGCCGGCGTTCGCGGCGACGCGGCTGGCCGCGTCGGAGGGTCGAGCGGTGACGCTGCACACGCTGGAGTTTGTTGAGTCGACGGCGCAGGGGGCGACGATGTTTCCCCGGTTGGCGGGGTTCCTGACGGCCGACGACAAGGCGTTCTTCGAGTTGTTCGTGACGTGCAAGGGGATCGGCCACAAGCGGGCGCTGCGGGCGATGGTGCTGGACACGGCGACGCTGGCGGGGGCGATCGCGGACCGCGACGCGAAGCTGATCCAGACCATGCCCGAGGTCGGGAAGAAGCTGGCCGAGACCATCGTGGTCACGCTACGCGACAAGGTCGAACACTTCGTCAGCGCCGCGGCGTATCCGGGGGGGCGGGTCCCGGAAGTCACGCAAGCGCCGGCGGCGAGTCTCCCGAGCACGGGGCAGCCATTTCCGGGGTCGGGCGGTTGGCGCGGGAGGCGTTGGAGGTGTTGATTCAGCTGGGCGAAAACCGCACGCAGGCGGTGCAGTGGATCGACCGGGTGCTGGCGGTGGAGAACGGCGAACGCCCCGCCGAAGTGCAGGACGTGGTCGCGGCGGTGTATCGGTTGAAGGCGGGGGGGTGATATGTCTCGTTAAGAACGACCGGGACAAAGGAACTAAGGCCACTGGCGACCAGATGCATCAACAAAACTACTCCTCAGTTCTGTTTTGGACGAATCGCAAATCGACGCGATACATTCTGAAACGATCCCTCGGTTCGCGACGACGTTTGGTTTTCATCAAGAAAAAGATTCTCTTAACGATGTAATCAGATCATATCTAGTGAAAATTCGGCTGCCGACGGGATGCATGCTGCGCAGAGTATTGCCGAATTGGTTGGGAAGGCCGACCGTGAGAAAATCCTAAATAAACCAGCCCCGGGTCATTGACCCGGGGCTGAATTTGTCGGCAGCTTTACCGTCGAGGACGGCGGGTTCAATCTTCGCAGCCGGTCGGGTCCCAGTAGAACTCGACCTGGGTGATCCTGCCGTCTTTGACCTGGTAGAGGCAGACCTCTTCCATCTGCATACGCTGGTGGGCCATCGGGCCTTGCTTGGCGGTGACGTCGAGCCACATCCACACGGCGAAGCTGCCGTTGCGGTGGGGGTAGGGGCCCTTGACCTCGTGGCCGTGGACCTCGTTGGTCTGCATCCAGTGGTCGCTGGCCTGGAGCAGGGCGGCTTTGCCTTCGGTGACTTGGGGCATCTCGGGCCCCATCTCGTCGGCTTCGACGTGCTTGGCGTCCTCGGCGTACAGGTCCTCGATCGCTTCGCGGAACTTGCCTTCTTTGCAGTAAGCGACGAGTTGTTGGCCGACGGCCAGAACGGGATCGAGGGTTTGAGTCATGGCGGGGGCTCCTGAGAGGATGGTTAATACGAGATTAGTGGTAAAAAGTTAGGTAAAAGTTAGAATTCTTGGAATCGAGGACTTTCCCGCAGGGTCTGGGCGAGCGTCACGCCGAGGCCGCGGGTTGATTGAACATCGCCTCGCGGGGGTCGACGCCGCGGACGTAGTAGCCCAGGGCACGCAGGCAGTTCCACCACCCGCCGGTGTGTTCGCTGCGTTCGGCGGGGGTGGGCAGCTTGTCGTGGGTGAGGACGATTTCGGTGGCGGGCTGGCCGGGGTCGTAGGGGTTGTCGGCCTCGAAAAGCTCCCAGGTTACGATTGAATTGCCCCCGAAATCGGGGTTGTTTTCCCAGGTCCACGTGTAGCTGAGCTTTTGGTTCTCGACGATCTCGGTGAACTCGCCGACGCCGACGTGTTGGTTGCCGTCGCCGGCGGTCATCTCGAAGCGGAAGCGGCCGCCGACCCAGGGTTCGATCACGACGTTGTCGCAGTTTTCCTTCGGGCCGGGCGCGAACCAGTGAGGGTATTGCTCGGCGTTGGTCAGCGCTTCGTAGACGCGCTTCCGGGGGGCGCGGACGAGCTTGTGGAGGCGGATGCTGGGCAGGGCTTGGGCCATGAGTGGGTCTCCGTGGACAGAAGAGTGATGTTCCGGGGGTTATTGGGCGGGCAGGGTGCGGACGAACTCGAGGGCGAGGTCGATCCACGACTCGAGTTGCGTTTTGCGTGCGGTACCCGGCGGGTCGACGGTGGCCCAGCCGCGCATGGTTTTGCCGGTGAGGTTCATGGGCGTGACGTGCTTGCGTTTGAGCGCCCGCTCGGCGGCGTCTTCGCCGAGGCGGAGCATGAGTTGCTGGCGGTAGACGCCTGCGCACATGTTGCCTCGGTAGAAGAACGCCGCGCCGCCGAACATCCGGCGTTCTTCGAGGCCTCGCGGCTCGGCGAGCCGGCGGAGGCGTTGGGTCAGTTTGGGGTCGCTGTGCATCGCGTGGCGGTCGGCGAGGAGGAGAAGATGAGAAGGGTCACGCCATCAGCGGCGGGCGCGACAGCTTGCGGCGGATGTCGGCGAGTTGGCCGCGGTGGTGCATCGTGTGCAGCGAGACCGACGCGGCGACTTTGCCGAGCGTGCCGAAGAACGCCTCGAAGCCTTCGGGTGTCTGCGGGTTCGGGCGGTCCAGGTCGGCTTCGGTCAGCTGGTCGAGGCCGGCGAGGATCGTCTGGCGGTTTTGATCGAAGGCGGCGAGCACCTCGGCGTAGGGCGGGTAGTCCGCCTCGTGGTCGCCGAGCGTGTGGCCCGATCGAAACAGCGCGTCCCACCGCTGGAGCGGGTTGTCCGCTTCGGTGAGCATGGCGACCATCATGCCGTCGCTAACGGCCACGTGGCCGACGCACCACATCGCGTGGTTGCCGTCGGGCGAGACGCGCGTCAGCGGCTGATCGGCCAGGTCTTCGGCCAAGGCGCGGAACGCGAACGTGCTGAGCTCGGTGGCGTGTTTGAGCAAGGCGATGCTGTTCATGAAGTCTCGGGGGTAAAGGGGTGAAAAATTAGGCGACCACGTAGAACGTTGAAAGCTGTTCGAGCGCTCCGGTCCAGCCCTGGGCGTGGCGTGCGCTCATCGGACCCGGCGGCAGGCCTTCGTGGACGAGCGTGACCTGCGTCCCGCCGTCGATCGGCAGGAGGTCCACCGTCACCGTCGAGTCGCGGCCGAGGTGCTCGACGGGGAAGGTGCTGTGCGGCGCTTGCCAAGCCCAGGTGAACACCAGCCGACGGAACGGCGAGACTTCGAGGTATCGGCCGAGCACGACCTCGGGGTGCGGGGCGTCGGGCGTGAGGTAGACCAGCCGCAGCGTCCCGCCGACGTGGGCATCGGCGACGGCCTCGGCCAGGGGGATGTCCGGGCCGGGGGAGAGCCAGCGTGTGAGTTGGTCGGCGGTGGTCCACGCCTCGAACACGCGCTGTGGCGAGGCGGCGATCCACTTGGTCAGCTTGGCGGCGGGGGCGGCGTCAGTCACGGGCCCCACGCTTCCTCGGAGCGGGCGGCTTCGTCTTGGCGGGCGGCTCGGCCGAAGATCGCGGCTGGGGCGACGGGGCGATCGATTCGTTTTCCAAAAAGTCGGCCAGGGCGTCGAGTTTCTGTGTCCAGAACTGGCGGTAGAACACGACCCACCCGTAGGCCTGTCGTAGCGGCTCGGGTTCGAGATAGCACCGGCGGACCCGGCCGTCTTTTTCCTGGCGGAGCAGGCCCGCTCGCTCGAGGACACGCAGATGTTTGCTGACCGCCGGCAGCGACATCGATCCCAGGCGGTTGCGGGTAAACGGCGCCGCCAACTCGGTCACGCGCACCCCGCCGTCCGAAGCCCCCGCGTCCTCGGCCAGACGTGACAGGATGGCCCGTCGAGTCGGGTCGGCCAGGGCCGCGAAGGTGAGGTCCATGGCATCGGAGTCGGGGGGCGTCAATTGATTAACCATTTGGTTAAATATAAGCCGTGGCCGATCGACGTCAACCCCCGCCGTGGAACTTTTCGATCGGGATTTACCCGCCACTCCTATCCACGCGATAAGCTCTGCCACCCGCTTATCAAACACCCCCACCCCGAGATCAAATCATGCTCCGACCCCATCACCAAGCCATCGTCTTCGACTGCGACGGCACCCTCGCCGACTCGATGCCCGTCCACTGGATCGCCTGGCACGCGACGCTCAAGAAGCACGGCCTCGACCACCTGCTGCCGCACGACCGGTTCCTGTCGCTCGGCGGCGTGCCGGCGACGCAGATCTTCGAGATGCTCGGGGCCGAGGCGGGGCGTGACCTCGACGCGGTGGCCCTGTCGCGTGAGAAGTACGAGGCGTACTACACCCACACCGACAAGATCGAACGCATCGAGCCGATCGTCCGGCTCGCTTTGGATCAGAAGGGCAAGCTCCCGATCGCCGTCGCCACGGGCAGCACCCGCAAGGGCGTGACACGGACGCTCACCGCGATCGGCCTCGCCGACCACTTCGACGCCGTGGTCTGTGCGGAGGACGTGGAGCACCCCAAGCCGCACCCCGAGACGTTCCTGAAAGCGGCCGAGCTGCTGGGCGTCGCCCCGGAGCACTGCCTGGCGTTCGAGGACGCGGCCCCCGGGATCGAGTCGGCCCGGGCCGCGGGGATGGACGTGATCGACGTCGCCGACGTGCTGGCCGCCGCAGGCATCTGACCGTCGCCACAACCGGCGATCTATCGCCGACCGCATCCCGGGGTCGGTGCCGAACCACGGGCGTGCCGGGTCGATTGTGTTGCGTACGATCCGCGCGACGCTCGCTCGTGCGCCGATCTATCTTCGACGGACCACCAGCTCTATTTCGAAGTCCTTCACCGCTTACACCCGGTAGGTTGTCCGATCGCCGGAACGGTCGTGGGCCGGCTGTTCCTGGATGTCGGTTCTCGCTACCCGGCGGAGCTGCCGCACCGTAATCTGATCGACCTCATTTCGTCGTCGCCGCTCGACCGGGTCTCCGCGGTGGGAGATCGCTTCGACGCCGTCGTCTTTTAATTTCGCGGCGGGTCGGCTCTGCCTCAGCGCCAAGCTCCGGGACCTCCGCGTGGCCGCCATCGATCGGTGGCGGCGATACCACCTCTGTCTCGACTCTTTATCGCTCGACTCGGTCGTGACCGGAGCCGTCCGGGCGGTGCGGCCGTATGGGTTGTTCGTCGACCTCGGGCTGCCGTTCGTGGGCTGATCGATGTTGCCTTGCCGTTCGATGGCGGCGTCCGGCTGCCGTATGAAGTCGAAAGCCGGCCCCGAGAAGGTCAGCAGGTCCGCCGCGTGGTTCGTTATTTCCGTCTAATGAATCAGCAGATCGGCTTGGATTGGGCCCCGCGGCATGGGGACGCGGGGCCGACGCGAGCGGCGACGCAGGGCTGACCCGGCGAGGGTGTAAAAGGTTCACGCCTCGGCCAAGACCTGTTGCTCGGCGACCGGCTGTAAGCGGGCCATCTCGGCCAGCACTTCGGCCCGCGTCACCTCGACGCCCGCCTCGGCGAAGTCGGCCAGCAGCTTACGGATCACGTCTTCTTCGCCGGGTTCTTCGAAGTCCGCTCGCACGACCTCGCGGGAATACGCTTCGGCTTCGTCCCCGGTCTTGCCCAGACGCTTGGCCGCCCAATCCCCCAGCAGCCGGTGTCGCCGGTTCGTGACGCGGAACTTGACCTCGCTGTCGTGGGTCAGCTTCGTGTCCATTCCTCGCTTGCGTTCGTCGTAACCCGACATGGCTCTTACTCCTTTCGATGAGATGCTAGAACCGCACGTCGCGGCGCGGCGTGTTTGCCTCTAGTCCACACCCTAAAGGTAGTACGCACCGCACCTCATCGGCGTTCTCTCCGGCCGTGTTTATCCCAAGTTTGGGGGCGGTCGCGGGGGCCGTAGGTGTTGGATTGGCAGGGTTTTATTCCGCGGTGACCACCGCGGCGTCGCCCCGGAGCCGGACGTGGGCGGCGCGGCCCGAGTGGTCGAACAGGTAATCGCCCTGGCGGCCGTCCATGTGCAGAAGCAGCAGCGTGCTGCCGTCCGTCTCCGGCCGTGGATCGGGGATGAAACCGTCGGCGGTGTAGCGCACGCCCTGAGACACACGCACCGCATCGACCCAGCCGTTGAGCGGGTTCCGCGGGCCGCGGCGACGGCTGTCGGCGCCGACGGTGAACGGCCCGCTGCGCAGCCGCAGCTCACCGGCCGCGGCGACGCGATCGACCAATTGACCGTCCAGGTAGAACGACGCGGTCTCGCCGTCCCACGTCCCGGCGAAGTGGTACGCCCGGCCGGTGGCCAGCGCGGGGGCGTCCTGGGGGTACTCCACGTTGGTCCACCGGCCTCCGGCGTTGACGTAGAACACCGGTCGGCCGCCGCGGAACCAGAACCCCGTCGCCGACGAGCCGATGACGCCGTCGCGGGAGTCGTACGACCCGGGCTGGACGTGGCACTCGATCGTAAACGGCCCGCCGTCGAGACCCAGCGTCTCAAACGCCAGCGTCGCCCCGCCGGACTCGCCGGGGTTCAGGGCGTGGTTGACGGCGGGCTCCGTCGGCTCGCCGAGCACCAGGCTGCCGGGCAGCAGCGTCGTGCCCGCCGGCGGGATCGGGAAGCGCGACCGGTCGGTCAGCAGGTCCATCGCCAGTTCCACGTCGATCGGCCGGGTCTGGGTGTCGAGCGTGCCCCCGGATCGCTGGATGGCGAAGACAACCGTGTCGGTCGCGCCGGGCTTGAGCTTGCCGTGGACGTGGTCGGGCCGGATCCGCCAGCGCGGGTCGTCGG
>JBCBSA010000038.1:0-12968 GCA_039819425.1 Planctomycetota bacterium | reverse complement strand
ACTGGCTTGGGCAGCTCGACGAGCTGCAAAACCGCTTCCCCGACGCGACCAAGATCTACCCCGGACACGGCCCCGCCGGCCAAGCCGACGAACTCATCGCCGGCGTCCGCGGCCACCTGCAAAAGATGCGGAAGCTCGTCGCCGACACCCTGGTCGATGACAACCGGCTCGACGCCGAGGAGATCGACCGCTTCGTCTTCCGCATGGAAACCGTCTACCCGCACCACCTCGGCGTGGCCGGCTTCGACCGGCGGGCGCTGCTCGACGCGATCGCCCGCCGCATCGCCGGGCAGCTCGGCGGCGAGGTTGAGAAAGTCCATTGGAACGAACAAAGCCTCGCCCAAGAAGACACGCCGACGAAACCCAAATCTTCTGCGCTGACCGTGCAGACCTACGCCTCGCCGGCGCTGGGCGAGGGCGGCGCGTCCAACACGTACCTCATCACCACCGAAGCCGGCGTCATGGTCTACGACGCCCAACGCCTGCTGCCTGAGGCCCGGCGCGTCGTCGACCTGATCGGCGACCGGCCCGTGACCGACCTGATCGTCAGCCACGCCCACTCCGACCACTACGGCGGCCTGCCCGTGCTCGCCGAGGCCTTCCCCGAGGCGGCCCGCCTCGCCGCCGCCGAGACCGCCGAGCACATCCGCGACGACCCGTCGGGCTTTAACGCCAGCCGCCACAAGCGCCACGGCGAGGCCTTCCCCACCCAGGCCGCGCTCGACGCCGCCGCGCCGACCCAGCTCATCCACTCCGACCAGACCCTCGTCCGCGGCGACCAGGCTTTCGACATGATCGTCCTGGGCCCCAGCCACGCCGAGGCCCACCTGCTGCTTTACCACCCCGCTTCGGGGTCCCTGTTTGCCGGGGACATGGTCGTTAACGGCTACATCCCCAACGCCTTCGTCGATCTCAACGCCATGATCACCCAGATCGACGACCTCACCCGACGCTTCCCGAACGCGACCACGATCTATCCGGGCAGCGGCCCCGCCGGCCCGGCCGACCAGCTCTTCGCCGAGCAACGCGCCTACCTCGTCCAGGTCCGCGACCTCGTCGCCGCCGCCCTGGCCGACGGCCACGTCACCGACGACGAGAAGCAGGCCATCATCATCACCCTCGAGAACGACCACCCGCACCGGCTCGGCGCCGCCGGCAACAACCGCCGACGCATGCTGGGCACCCTGATCAACCGCGTCGTCGATCAGCAGACCCGCGGCGTCGCGGCACACCAACACTAAGTCTTCGTCCACCGCCCGATTCACCTCTTCCCCAACCCGCCTCCAACCTGACTCCAACCGAGGATTCCGCTATGCCCAACCCCGACCCCCGCCCCGCCGCCGACGCGGCCGACCGGTTCTCCCGCCGCGACCTGATCCGCACCGCCGGCCTCACCGCCGCCGCCGCCGCGGCCACGCTCCCCGCCGCCGCCAGCCGGACCGCCGCCCACCCCCCCTCGCCCGCCGACGCCGCGCCGCCCCGGCCACGCACCGCCCTGATCGTCATCGACCCGTACAACGACTTCATCAGCGAGGGCGGCAAGCGCTGGAATCGCATCAAGAGTGTCGCTACCCGCGTCGGCACCGTGCCCAACATGCTCCGGCTCGTGCGGGCCGCCCGCGCCGCCGACGGCGTCTGGGTCTACTACTCCCTCCACCACCGCCCCAAGCCCGGCGACTACGACGGCTGGCTCAACCCCAACCCCTCGCACCGCTCGGTCCGCGACGACCAGGTCTTCGCTTATGGCACCTGGGGCGGCACCGTCCGCGACGACTTCACCCCCCAGCCCGGCGACGTCGTCTGCCAGGAACACTGGACCACCGGCGGGTTCAACACCACCGACATGGACTTTCTGCTCAAGGCCCGCGGCGTCCAGAACCTCGTGATCTGCGGCCTGCTGTCCGGCTCGTGCGTCGAGATGACCGGCCGCCACGGCGTCGAGCTCGGCTACCACGTCACGATGGTGTCCGACGCCGTCGCCGACGCCGACGAGGAGGTCCACCGCACCGCCGTCGAGATGAGCTACCCCCGTTTCGCCCACGCCGTGGTGAACACCGAGCAGGCGGTCGCGGCATTCGAGCGGACGCCGTCGTGACGCACCCCCGGAACGTTTTTGCCTTTGACTGCCGGTAGATTGCTTCGACCAACCCGCTCATACTGTCGGCATGAAATACACCAACCGCCTCATCCTCGCCGCTTCTTTGCTTACGGCCGCTTCGGCCTTCGCCGATGGCCACGACCCGCATTCCGACCCACCGAGCACGCCCACCGCGGTCTTGCTCGACGCGCCGACCGCCGACCAACGAGCCGTCGTCGACAAGCTCGAAACCTGGCGGCACATGTTCTCCATGACCGGCCGCGGCGAGGTCTTCGACATCGACAAATACCCCCAACTCTTCCTGCCGCCGGACCGCGGCGACGAGATGCTCACGTACGATCAGTATGTTCCCGATTGGGCTAGTACCCAGATCGACGGTGTCGATGGCTACCGCACCGTCTGGAACCGCGACCTCAACGATAGCTTTCCGGGCTGGAACATCGAGAAGATGGACGTGCTCCGCATCGAGGCCAACGGCGACTTCGCCTGGTCGGCCATCAACTACTGGGGCACCGGGCAGCGCGACGGCGAGACGTACCGGGGCGGCCAGCACGGCACGCACGTCTGGCACGACGTCGACCCCACCGACGCCCGCGACTGGCGCATCGTTCACGAGCACCTCACCGCCATCACCGTGAAAGGCGAAGTCGCTAAGCGCTACGACGGTAAGCCACCCGCTCCCACGCCGCCGGCTCGGGAAGCGAACAGACCCGGAGTCACCGCCGCCCTCACCGTGGTACATGAGATGGCCCAGCGCCCCGGCAACATCGCCGTCGACCCCGACGGCCGGATCTTCGCCAGCGTCCACCTCATCCAGTCGCCCGTCGTCCACGTCGTCGAGTTGCTGCCCGACGGCACCCAGCGGGCCTACCCCAACGCCCGCTGGGCCACCGCGCCCCACGCCGATAAGCCCGAGGGCATCAGCGCCATCATCGGTATCGAGGCCGACGCCGAGCACACCCTCTGGATGCTCGACAACGGCAACGCCGCCGCCGGCTTCCCGCCCAAGCTCATCGCCTGGCAGACCGACACCGAACAGCTCTACAAGCAGTGGACCATCGACGCCGGCGTCGAAAACAGCTTCATGCAAGACATGGCCATCGACCGCGAGCGCCGCATGGCCTACATCGCCGACATGGCCCCCGGAAGCCCCGCCCCCGGAAGCGACAACGACATCCCCACACGCCCCGCGTTCGTCGTGCTGAACCTCGCCACCGGCGAAGCCGCCCGTCGCCTCGAAGCCCACCCCCTCCTGCTCGCCGAGCCCGACACCGACTTCAACGCCGGCGGCCAACCGATCTTGAACCCACCTCGGACTCCCGGTGGCGAGCCCGTGCACCCGATGCCCGGCCTGAACCCCATCACGATCGACCCCCAACTCGAGTGGGTCTACTTCGGCGCGATGCGCGGCACGAGCATCTACCGCATCAAGGCCGAGGACCTGGCCAACTTCGAGCTCACCGACGACCAACTCGCCGCCCGCATCGAACGCGTCGGCCCCAAGCCCGTCAGCGACGGCATCAACGTCGATACCGCCGGCAACATCTACGTCACCGACCTGCCCAACAACGCCATCGGCGTCCTCTCCCCCGCCCCGGCAGACGCCCCGGAAAACGCAGAAGGCGAGTACCGCATCCTCGTGAAAGACGACGACCTCCTGATCTGGCCCGACGGCATCAGCTACGGCCCCGACGGCTTCTACTACACCAACGTCAACCAACTCCACCGCCACCCCGGACTCAACGCCGGTGTAGATGCCAGCGCCCCCCCGTATCGCATCGTCAAGTTCAAGCCCCTCGCCCCCAGCGCGTTGGGGCGTTGAACATCGACTGTACTCGAGTAGTAGTTCGCGGATAACCCCAAGTGTCTCGACAACTTCGGAGGATCGAGCACAGACTTTGGAGGATCCGGCAAAGCCGGAATCTTCGCGTTCGCCTACGGTTGTACTCCCATCACCCACCGGAGTACTTGACGATGTCTCAGCCAGGCCCGCATCCGCCAACGGCCAACACAAACGGCGACCAATCCGAACCGATCGCCCCGCCCGGCCCGAACCGCCGCCAGGTGTTGGCCGCCACGGCACTGGGCACCGCGATCGCGGCGGCTCCCGCGGTGTTGGGGGCCGGCCGCGCCGCTGCACAGCAAGCCCAGGATGCACACGCCGTCAGTCATCGAAAGGAACTGGCCGGCAAGGTGGCGTTCATCACCGGCGGGGCCCGCGGCATCGGCCTGGCGTCGGGTGAGGCGTTGGCAGCGGCCGGGGCCGATATCGCCCTCTTCGACGTCGCTACGCCCGACCTGCCGCACGTGCAGTACCCGCTGGCCTCCGAACGCGACCTCCAACAAGCGAAAACACACATCGAAGCGTTCGGCGTCCGCTGCCTGACTTTCCGAGGCGACGTGCGTGATCTCGGCGCGCAGGCCGACGCGATGCGTCAGACCGTCGACGCCTTCGGCAGCCTGGACATCGCCGTCGTCAACGCCGGCGTCTCGCAGGTCGGCGCGATGGAAGACTTCTCCGCCGACGAGATCAGCACCGTCTACGAGATCAACGTGTCCGGCGCGATCAAGACGACGCAGGCCGCTGTGGCCCACATGAAGCCGCAGAACGCCGGACGGATCATCTATATCTCTTCGGCGCTGGGGCGTATGGGCAACGAGTTGTTCCCGGTCTATACCTCCACCAAGTGGGCCATGATCGGCGTCGCCAAGTCGGCGGCGTTGTCGTACGGCAAGTTCAATATCCTCTGCAACGTCGTCGCCCCCGGGCTGGTCGATACGCCGCTCGCCAACAACCCGTTCATCCTCGGCAAGATGATGCCCGGCGTCGAAAACCCGACCTTCGAGGCCGTGGCCGGCAGTGGCGTCGCCTCCAGCACGCTCAACGTAGCCCACCTCGAACCCGAAGACGTGGCCAAGGCCGTGGCCTTTTTCGCCGGCGAAGGCGCGGCGAAGGTGTCCGGGGAGGTTTTCGACGTCAGCTACGGCTCGCTGGCGCGCTCGATCGCTTGATGCCGAGCGATTGTTATGTCGCCACCGTTTTCGCTTCTTTGGGCGGCACGCCGAAAGCCTGTTTGTAGTCACGGCTGAAGTGGTGCACGCTCTTGTAGCCGACCGCGAAGGCCGCGTCCGACACCGAGTGACCGCGAAACGACAGCAAGCCGTGCCCCTCCTGGAGGCGCAACGACTTGAGGTATCGGCTCGGCGTGGTCCCGGTGATGTCCCGGAACTTGGCGTAGAACGACGACTCGCTCATCCGCGCCCGGCGGCAGACCTCGGGCATCGCTAAGTCTTCAGCGAAGTTTTCTCGCATGAACCGGATCGCCCGCGCCACACCGTTAGCCAAGTCGCCGCTTGACGCGATCTGTCGCAACATCGCGCCGTGGGGTGCCTGCAGCATCCGCAGGTGCACCTCCCGGTAAGCCGCCTCGCCCAGGACCTCGGCCTCCAGCGGGTCCCGCAAGACCGTCAGCGCTTCCAGCAACGACGGACCCGCTTCCTGCGACGCCACGCAGAACGCGGGTTCCGTTGCGCCTTCCAACCGCTCGATCTGCTCCGCAAGACCGCGGAGCATCGCCGTGTCGATCTTCACGATCAACGCCAGGTACGGCACGTCCGGCGAAGCCCGCGTGATCCGTGCCTGCACCGGCACGTGGTGGCTGATGATGACCGCGTCGCCTGCGGCGATGTGCAGCACCCGTTCGTGGATAATCGTCTGTATCGCCCCCTGCAGGATCATGCACAGCGCGGGCTGATACAGGGCTTCGCGTAGGTCGGACGTGTGATCTTTTCGGAACCAAAATACCTCGTCCGAATAGGCGTAAAACTCTTCGCCGACTCCCGACTGGCTCAACGCCCTTAACCCTACGTCTCTGATTTGTTCAAGGATGTTACATGTTATTCCGCGCGTTAGATCATGACTATCGGTTAAAGCGACTCGCTGACCTGGCTCGGCAGCATCAACGCCGGCCAAGACACCAGCGATCCGTCCTACCGTGTCGTCAAATTCAAACCGCTAGCCCCCAGCGCCGCGGGGCGATGAGCGTTCCAAAGCCGCTTATCCAGTGGCTCAAAATCCACCAGTGCATTCCGATATCGAGGGTAACTCCCCTCGCTGAGTCCTAATACTTAAAAATACCGTTTACCGACCCAACGCATCCCGGAGCCGGCGCAGCCCCCCGCTTGGGTCTTCGGGCCGCCAGATCATCGTGAGGTCTTGCACCAGCGGGCGGTGACGACGCGATCGCACGATCGGTCGGTAGCAGACGCCCGCCGGCCGGATCGCGGCCGCTTCGCCGGGCACGACCGCGCAGCCCATGCCCGTGGCGACCAGGCCGACGATGTCGGTCATCTCGCGGGCTTCCTGCCGGACCGTCGGGTGCCAACTCGGCTCGTCGCACGCCTCCCGCGTCGCCTCCACGATCAGGTCCCAGAGCCTGGGTCCGTGACGCCGTGGAAACATCACCCAGGGTTCTTGCGCCAGCTCGACCAGCCGAACCCGCGGCACTTCGGCGAGGACCGCGGTGTCCGGCAGCGCCGCGACGAGCGCAAGTCGGTGGACCCGCTCGGCGGATACCCGGCCCACCGCTTCTTCGGGCAGCGGAGCCCGCACGAAACCCGCGTCGATCTCGTGAGCCAGCAACGCTCTGACCTGCGTCGCCGTCGGCATCACGCGGAGTTCGATCCGGAGGCCCGGCGCATCGGTTCGCAACCGGCCCAGGGCGTCGGGCAGCGGGCCGCCGAGGATCGCGCTACCCACGTGCCCGATCCGCAGCCGACCGGCGGTACCCCCGGCGATCCGGCGTGCACTCTCCGCCGCGGCTTCGATCGAACGCAAGGTCCGGACCGTCTCGTCGTAGAAAAACGAGCCCGCCTCGGTCAGCGCCACCCGCCGGGCCGACCGCTCGAAGAGCACCGCCCCCAACTCGGTTTCGAGTTCCTTGATCTGCCGGCTCAGCGGCGGCTGGGACATCATCAGCCGCTCGGCGGCCCGGCCGAAATGCAACTCCTCGGCCACCGCCACGAAGTACCTCAGGTGACGAAGCTCCATCTCTCAACCATACCTAATGGGTATCAACATTGGCAAAACAGGTCTTGGATCGTTTGGCCACATCATCCAATCATGACACCGTAAACGGCCAATAGGTCGGCCGGTTACGACGTAGAAACGGCCGGAGCCCCGGATCCACCAAACGAAAGGAAACACGACATGCGTTTGACGATTTATAGCGGTCTTGTGCTAGCGGCGATCTTTTGCGGCGTCACGGCCGTGGCGGCGGCACCCGAGCGGGTGATCCTGATGTATCTCGACGGCCTGCACCCCGACGCGATCGACCGGGCCGACGCCCCGACGATGCGGATGATGCGTGACGAAGGGGCCCACGCCGAGGTCGGCGTGATGCCCAACCCGGTCCATCCGACGATCACGCCTTACGGACAGTGGCACGCCACGTCGTTCCCGAACGTCGCCACGCTGGCCGGCACGGTCTTCCTCGAAGAACGCCCCACCTACCTCCAACACCGCTTCACGCGTAACGGCGTCACGCTCCACGCGGCCGGGAGCAGTTCGTACCGCACCCTCAATCCGGGCTTCGATTACGTGTTGACGCAACGCGAGGCGACCGACGCCGACCTCATCGATTTCTATATCCAGGCGTTCGAGCGTGAAGGCGACATCCGCTTCGCGCGGATCATGCTGCAGGAAACCGGGTCGGCCGGCCGGGTCGCCGTCGGAAAAGACTTTTCGGGGGCCGCATGGTCGCAGAACATCTTCGCGGAAGGTTCGCCGTACCTCGCCGCTTTCGCCAACGCGGACCGCCAGATCGCCCGGCTCGTGGCGTTCCTGTCCGACCGCGGCGAACTCGACAGCACGTTGATGGTGCTGATGGGCGACGGGCAATCGCCCCACGGCTGGCACCTCTCCCTGGACCCCGAATCCGCCCGCACGCCGATCGTGTTCTGGGGGGGGCGGCGTGGTCCCCCAGACTCAAATCCCTTACGCCGAGACCATCGACGTCGCGCCGACGGTCGCCGCGATCATGGGCGTCGAACCCCCCAGCGACGACGGCGGCTCCGGCCGAGTGCTCACGTCGGTCCTCCCCGGCGGAGCCCCGCTCGAACATCCGCGTCACCTCGAGCGCATCAACGGGCAAATCCTCGCCTACGAAAAGCTCCGCGCTCAAGCCACGCTCCGCGCTTTCGACGACCCCACGCTCAACATGCTGCTGATGGAACTCGACCACGGCGGCCTGTCCGAGCACCAGTTCTACCACTCGCACCGCCTGATGGAGTGGCATCAAGCCGGCAGCCTCGAACACATGATCGAGTCCAACGCGTGGGTGCTCGAAACCCTTCGCCTCGCCTTGGAAGATAGCCGATATCGCCTCGCGGATTGGTGACGAACGGACAACGAAGGCCACCACTCAAAACGTCCACCACCCCGCGATGCCATCGGCGTTCTCTCCCCAAAGGCGGATACCACCACCTCATGCAAGGCGACGACCCGCCCACTTGGCCCGACGGCATCAGCTATGGACCGGACGGCTCTACTACACCAACGCCAACCCGGACGCGACGCCGCCAAGACGCCAGCGATCCGCCCTACCCCATCGTCAAGTTCAAGCCCCTCGCCCTCAGCACACCGGGCGATCGCGCTTGTTGGGTTTTCGCGGGACCGTAAATCGGCGTGTGATACGTATGCGTAGAAATGACGGTTCCGCGCGTTGTGAGGAACGCGACGTATCCGTCTCAAGCTTCACGGCCGCTGTGAGCGCTACTTGCGGGGGGCAAGCTCGATCGTGACCGGCATGTCGCGGTCGCAGGTCAACCGACCGTCGACCAGCTTGAGCTCCGTCACTTGTATCGAGCTGCGGCGCAGAGGGTAGCGGTCCAACCGCATGCCGGGCTTCCGATCGGGGTGGGTAAAGTAGAAGAGGTACGCCCGACCGTCGGCGCTCACGACGACGTCGGCGTGGCTGCCTTTCACCTCGTCGTCGGACCCCGCACCCGGTTCGGCCAGCAGCCGCGGGCCTTCTTGTCGCTCCCATAACACGGCATCGTTGCTGCGATAAACCGCCAGCCCCTTCCACTCGTCGACGAGCATCCAATAGCTACCCCGCCACTCGAACGCGACCGGGCCTTCGCTCGGCGGCCCCTCGAACGCCCGGCCTCTGTCCCGCCACGTGTAGAGGTCGTCGCTGTCGGCGTAGAACACCGCCTTGCGGCTGAGCTCTTCGTTGTAGAACATCCGCCAGCCGCCGTCGGGAAGCCGCAGCACCGCCGCGTCGATCACGCGGTCTGACGCCAACTCCAGCACGGACTGCTTTTCCCAGTGGATGAGGTCGTCGCTGGTGAGATGGACGATATCTCGCGGGTGGTTCCAGTTCTCGAAGACGCCCGGGACGTGGGTCAGGTACATGTGGTACTCGCCCCGGCTTTCGGTCACCGCGGGGGCCCAAAGCGTCTGCGGTCGGCCGTCGGCGACGTCGATGTCCGCGGCCCCCACGTACGTCCAGGTCGCCCCTCCGTCCTTCGATTCGGCGATGCCGATGTGCGTGCCGTGGACCCAGCCCGCGCCGCGGTTGTCTTCCGCGTCGGCCGCGAGGTTGGCCCGGCGGTTGGTATAGAGCATGTACCAGGACCGGGTCTGGCGGTTCCAGATCACCACCGGGTCCGCAGCTCCGTCGTGCACCGGGTCGCGGAACAGCGGTTTGTCGGCCACCTTACTCACAGGCTCGACGGCGTGACACCCGACGGCCGCGAACAAAACGATCGCCAAAACAACAAACGAAAGAGGCATCAGTGGTTCCATCAGCGGAGGGACGAATCGAGCGAAACCCGCATCGGCCGGCACATGGTCAGAACATCCTAACCCTACGGCCGTTTTCGATCAGCAACTAGAAGTCCCTGTAGCTGTTCAAATCCAGAGCCCCAACCCGATACGGACGTCACCGCTTTTCGCCGGCCGCCGACCTCGCCATAGCACCGACGATTATGTGCGTCGCCTCATCGATTTCGGCCCCCTGCCCGAGCGCCTCGGGCTGCTGAATCCAGCCGCATCTAATAACTCTGCTCATCGATGGGGATGATGTCCTCAAGGGGTAGAGGCTACCCCCACGACGTCAAGACCAAATCTTTTGCCGCCGTCATTTAATCGCTTATGCCAAAACGACGCGCCGCCCCAGGTGTCTCACAAAAGTAGGGTGGTCATTTCAGGCCGCTAGGGGAATCTCATCCAATTGTGTCGGGGACCGCCCCAAAACCCTTAGCGCCTGACCGCGATTTTCATACGAAAGGCCAATTAAAACAATACATCTCAAACGCTATTCATCACTTATAGTTAAAGTCGTCTCGTCGCGGCAAAACACGGCATGAGGTGTGTGGTCGATCGTTTTAGTTTCGGATTCGGTGGAATCGCGGGGCGATCTCTTTCGATCCGTTTTTTGAATAAGGCCGTGTCTACTTTAGGATAGGAATACAATTCGACTGAAATTGATGCACGCAAGACCGATTTCAAACACGGGTATTCCGGAAAAAACAGACGCCGGCTGAGGGTTGTGACCGTTGACAAAACAGAGTCTTGATGACAACCCGCGGTTAGAAGGCGCCGACCAGGGACACCAGACCTACGGCGAGCCCACACGGCCCGACGAAGCATTACCCGCCTCGATCCTCAAGGTCGGGACCTGGGACAACGTCACGCTGATCCGGCGTCGCCACCCCGGCGGCGAAGAAAGCGTCAGCATCACCGAGGGCGCCACCGACCACGTTCTGCTCTGGAACCCCGATCCCGTCGCTTTCGATCGCCAACGACGGGACGGGCGCGACCAAGAAGCCACGGCTCCCGCGGGGACGCTCAACCTCTTGCCGGCTCACGAAGCGTTCGATTGGACGTGGAGTTACGACGGGCGTCCGGCGACGTCGTATCACGTTTGTCTCGGCCCCGATCTCTTATCGCGGCTGGGGGCCGAGGTGGGGGGGCTCAACCCCGACCGGGTCCACCTCCGCCACGGCATCAATTTCCGCAACCCCGCAATCCAGCAGTGCCTGCAGATGATGCACCGCGAACTCAGCGGCAACGCCTCGGGCGGGCGGGGCGGTGCGTTGTACATCAGTTCGCTCGCGCAGGTCTTGGGGCTGAACCTCCTGCGTGCTTTCGGCGTTGAGGACCTCAAAGCCTCTTCCCGGCCCGGCCAGCTCAGCCGACACGAGTTCGGCCGGGTGCGCGAATACATCGAAGACAACCTAGCCGACGACGTGAGCCTGGAAGACCTGTCGGAAGTCGCCTGCCTCAGCACCTTCCACTTCACGCGGAAGTTCAAACGCACGACCGGCCTGACCCCCCACTGCTACCTCGTCAAACGACGGGTCGAGCGAGCCAAACAACTCTTACACGACAAGGCGTTTGCGGACCGGGGGATCGCCCCGATCGCCTTGGCCTGCGGGTTCTCCGACCAGAGCCACATGAGTCGGCACTTCAAAAGACTGACGGGCGTCACCCCGTTCGTATTCCGTCAAGACCATTAAGGCCGTGTAGTTTAGAGGCGATTGATTTGAAGGTGACAGACCAACCCAACGACCGACCATATGGCCTGAACGGCGAGCAGTCGGCCTCCGGGTCCAGCCGAGACCGGACGGAGGGCGAGCACCTTGCTTTCGGCAAAGAACAGCCGTTTCGGCCGCTGCGGCCGGCCGAGGCACACCCGCGCTCCGTGGGGCTGACGCGGACCTTCGGCGGGACCACGCTGATGCGGCGACACTTCGCTCAGCCGGACCGTTTCGATTCGACGCAGGGCATGGCCGACCACTTATTGATTTACAACGAACAGCCGACGGGTTGGCAGCGTCAGCGACGCGGCGGCCGAGACCGTGAGGGGGATCGCCCAGAGTTGGCGATCAACCTGGTCCCGGCCCGAGAGGGCTTCACGTGGGAATGGGAAGGACAACCGGGCCAGGTCAGTCGGCATATCTACCTGTCCCCGGCTTTTGTCGGAAGGATTGCGGAAGAGGCCTTCGGGATCGATCGCGATCGTTTCGGGCTCCGCCACGTGTTCGACACCCACGACGACTGGCTCATGCACGCGATCTCGCTGCTGCACCGTGAACTGGACGACAACCCCTGGGGCGCTTCGCTGGGGGTCGGGTGGCTTTCCCAGTCGCTGGCGCTCTATCTCGCGCGAACGTATGCGACGCGGGCCCCCGTTCGACAGATCCATTCCGGTCGCCTGTCCCCAAAGGAACTCGCAGATGTCGAGGAGTACATCGAGATCAACCTGACCGAAGATATCACGCTCGAAGACCTGGCCGCCGTCGCCGGCCTGAGTGTGTTCCACTTCACCAGGAAGTTCAAGCGCACCACCGGGCACACCCCGCACAGCTACCTCATCCAGCGGCGCGTCGAACGGGCCAAGGGGATGCTGCGCGATAAAGCGCTGGCGGATCACGGCATCGCCTCGATCGCGCTGGCCTGCGGCTTCTCCGATCAGAGCCACCTCAGCCGTCACTTCAAACGATACGTCGGCTCAACCCCCGCGCAGTGGCGGCGTGAGGGCTGACCCGACCCGAAGAAAACCCTGCGGCAGCGGGTCGGCGGCCGCAGGGCGGAGGAGAAAAGATCAAACCGGCGGCAGCACGGCTTCGTGGGCAAACGCACCCGCGGGCTGAATCAGTTGCAGCGGCTCCCGATCGGGCCCCCTCAGGCGGGCGATGCGCGTGCCCCGGCAGAGTCGGTCTTCGTTGTCGGGGTCGTTGAGCTCTTCCCATGGCCCCTCGAACCGCACCCCGTTGCGGACGAGTTCGTCGTACACCTCGGGCAGGTCGTCTACCTCGAAAGCCAGGCAGAACGGCTCCCGACGACCCGGGCCGCGCCCCC
>JBCBSA010000037.1:0-13193 GCA_039819425.1 Planctomycetota bacterium | reverse complement strand
CCCGACGACGAGCGGGCCAAGGCCAACATCCGCCACCTCGAATCCAAGCCCTTCAGCGCCCGTCATCTGCTCGGGCTGGTGCAGTCGGTCCTCGAGCCCGCGGCCTGAACCTCCGCACATCCCAGACCCCAGCTTTGCGCCAACCGTGATTGGCCGGCCCCCCGCCGCGTGGTAGACTTCTGCGTCCGTATCGGCACGTCTGCGTCTATGTTTTTCCGCGAGAACCCACCTTGGCTCACGTCCACATCACCGACGTCAAAAAAGTCTACCCCGGCGACGTGACCGCCGTCGACGGCATCAACCTCCACATCGACGACGGCGAGTTCATGGTCCTCGTCGGCCCGTCGGGCTGCGGCAAGTCGACCACCCTCCGCATGGTCGCCGGCCTCGAAGACATCACCGAGGGCACCGTCAGCATCGGCCAGCGCGTCGTCAACGACGTCGCCCCCAAGGACCGCGACATCGCCATGGTCTTCCAGAACTACGCCCTGTACCCGCACATGACGGTGTACAAGAACATGGCCTTCGGCCTGAAGCTGCGCAAGTTCGCCAAGGCCGACATCGACAGCCGTGTCCGCAACGCCGCCGAGATCCTCGGCATCACCCCGCTGCTGGACCGCAAGCCCAAGGCCCTCTCCGGCGGCCAACGCCAGCGCGTCGCCCTGGGCCGGGCCATCGTCCGCGAGCCCGCCGCGTTCCTCTTCGATGAACCGCTGTCGAACCTCGACGCCAAGCTCCGCGTCGAGACCCGCGCCGAGATCAAACGCCTCCACAAACGCCTGGCCACTACCACCATCTACGTCACCCACGACCAGGAAGAGGCCATGACCCTCGGCGACCGGGTCTGCCTCATGTCCGAGGGCCTCATCCAGCAGTGCGACACGCCGATCACGGTCTACGACCGCCCGGTCAACCGCTTCGTCGCCGCGTTCCTCGGCACCCCGCCGATGAACTTCATCGACGGCCAACTCGTCGCCGCCGACGGCCAGACCCGGTTCCGCTCCCCGAACGGCATCGACGTCAAGCTCACCGGCCACCACGCCGAGCTCACCGCCGGCCAAGTCGGCTCCGACGTCGTGATGGGCCTCCGCCCCGAGGGCATGTTCCTCCGCCCCAACGAGTTCGCCAACGACGAAGACCAGACCGTGACGATGTCCGTCGACGTCACCGAGCCGCTGGGCAACACCATGGACGTGTTCCTGTCCAACGGCACCCCCGGAAGCTCACCCCAAAGCGACGCCCCGATCACCTCTTCCGGCGGCGGCGATAAGGCCACCGCCCGCGTCAAGGCCGAGCCCCTCGAAGAGGGGGCAAGCGTCAAGCTCTACGTCGACCAGAGCAAGGTCCACTTCTTCGAGCCCGGCACCTTCGGCAAGAACCTCACCCTGCCCGAAGCCGCGGCCGTCTCCGCCTGAGTCCGTCCGCGTCCGGCGGCGCTGCCCAATAAATCCGCAAAAGCTGAAACAAGCCGCCCCCGCGGGGGGTTGTCTTATCCATGAGACACTCCACCCCCCTTATCGGAATGATCGCCGCCCTGGCCATCATGAGCACGTCCGCCTCCGCCCAGGCCACCGGCCCCGACGCCAACGACGGCCCCCTCGAGTCGTTCTTCGGCGCGATCGGCTCCGGCACCGTCTGGGTCCTCGACCTCGTGACGCAGCCCCCGTCCGACCGCGTCGCCACCCAACGCCTACAAGACCGGGCCCACCAGCCGATCCGCTACTCACGCACCAAGGGCGTCCTCTACGGCCACTGATCCCGACGCCACGGCTCGCCGATCGTTCCCAACGGAACGACTGATCGCCCTCCGCCCCCGATCCTCTTACCCAAACCCGCGAGCCCCCGCGTCGTCACGCGGGGGCTCGTGACGTGTTCTTCCATCGGGTACGACATCCGGAAAGCGTGGTCGATAGCCGCGCTGCGACGCAACGTTGGCCGGCGACGCGCAGCGTCACCGCCACGGCGAAAATCGATGCGTGCTGCCTAACGACGCTTGCGTGTTCTACGCACCTTCACCCGCGGCCGATGCGCCGACGCCGGCCGAAGCGACGCCGGCGCTTCCCGCGGGGGCGTCTCGCCACGTTTCAGGTAAGACGCCAGCCATCCGAGCCGCGGCCCGGCGTGCTGGTAGAACGCCCGGTACCCGTCGCACAACACGTTCGGCCCCGGCAGATCGCCGCGGGCGGTGCGGTGCTTCGGACACCCGCCCCGGCACCAGCCGCGGAACTCGCACACCCGGCACGGCGACGGCAGATCACCCTTGCGCGCTCCGAAGCGTGCGAACCGCGACCCATCGAGACGGCCCATCCAGTCGCTGTCCAGACCGCCCGAACCCTCGCCCGCGACCGATCGCCCCTCGACCGTGAGCTCCGCCGCTGCCTCGCCGCCACACCCCCATCCGCCACCGACCCGGCCCAGCTTCCACTCGGGCTGCACGAAGTGGTCGCAGCCGTACACCGATCCGTCGTGCTCGATCGTCAGTTGGCTCGCGCACGTCGGGGCGTAGGTGCACTCGCCCGCCTGCCCGTTGACCAGGACACCCAGGACCGCGTCAAACATCCGCACCGACACCCGGTGCCGCGACTTCTCGAACCAGCGGTCGAACACGTCGCAGAGGAACCGCCCGTACGCCGCGCCCGTCGGCGAAAACGGCGCGGTCGTCCAGGCGTCCGGGTCGCCGCGGTCGGACTCGTCTTGCGGTTTCACCCACTCCACCGCCGGGATGAACTGCACCCAGTCCACGCCCAGCCCCATCAGCCGCTCCCACACCGCGCGCGGCCGGCCGACGTTGCGGTCGTTGAGCACCACCAGCACGTTGTGCTCCACCCCGTGCCGACGCAGCACGCCTAACCCGTCCATCACCCGGCTGTGGCTCCCCCGGCCCGCCGGGTCCTTTCGGTAGTGGTCGTGGTCGGCCGCCAGCCCGTCCAGCGAGAGCCCCACCAGCACGCGGTGCTCGCGCAGGAACGCGCCCCACGCGTCGTCCAGCAGCGTGCCGTTGGTCTGTAGGCAGTGCGCGACCGTCTGCGTCGGCCGGCGGTGCTTCTCGACCAGCGTCGTCATGTGTTCGAACCACCCCAGCCCCGCCAGCGTCGGCTCCCCGCCCTGCCACGCCAGCGTCACCTGCTCCCCCGCCCCCGGAAGATAACCCGCCAACACGCTCTCCAGCACCTGCATCGACATCCGCTTCGCCGGCGCGTCGTAGCCCTCAGCCACCGGCAGGTAGTAGCAGTAGTCGCATCGCAGGTTGCACGACGCCCCCACCGGCTTGAGCATCAGCGTCGTCCGCCCCCCCGGAAAGGGCAACGGTGTTCCCCGCGATGCGCTGGGATTCGATACGGACCGCATCCCGCAAGCCTACCACCGCTCCGCCCCGCGACAACCGGCACTTTTTCGGTGCAGATTCACCCGCTGATAGCCCAAGAAAAAACCCGCGTCGCACGACGCGGGCCCCTCTCCTTAAAAACCGATCCGGTCAACCGACGTTCGGCTTACTCGGCCGACACCAGCACCACGCTGCCGTAGGCCGGCAGCTTGATCTTCGCCGTGCCGTCCTCGGCCCGGACGACCGGCGCATCGGCTTTCAGGCGCAGCTCGGGCCGGGAGTCGGGCGCGTCGTCTTTGTAGACCACGTCGGTCGTGTCCTCGGCGAGCAGGTCGTGGTACGCCCCGTCCGCCAGCGGCAGATCGACCGTCCGTGGACGCGGGCTGCGGTTGAGCACCACCGTCACCCGGTCGTCGCCCAGCAGCCGCTCGTACGCCAGCACCCCGGCCCGGTCGTCGGTCAGCGTCGGGAAGAACGCCCCGAGTTGCAGCGTCACCGACGAGTTCCGCAGCGCGATCACCCGCTGGTAAAACTCAAAGATCTTTTCGTCGAATTCGACCTGCGGGTCGTCGAACGCCATGCCCGGCCAGCTCATCGGCATCCGGTCCGACGGGTCGTCGGGCGACCACATCCCCGCCTCCGTGCCGTAGTAGATCATCGGGGCCCCGACGAACGTCATCTTGCAGACCACGGCCTGTTTCATCCGTGCCCGCTCCACCCGGTTGGGCTTCCGCTTGTCGTAGTTGGGACCGGAGTCCTGCAGGCGGTTCTGGCCGTCGTAGTTGCGGTCGGGGTTGACGAACATCGACGCGACGCGGTCGGTGTCGTGGCTGTCGAAGAGGTTCATCTGGGCCAGGCTGACCTGCATCGGGTAGCTGTACGCCACGCGGTTGAGCCGCTGGGCGAACTGGCTGGGCGAGATCGCCGTCTCCTGGTCGACGAAAAAGTCCACCGCCGGCATGGCGAACTGGTAGTTCATCACCGCGTCGAACTGATCGCCCTGCAGCCAGGGGTGGGCCCACGGCCAGATCTCGCCGGTGATGTACGCGTCGGGGTTGATGCTCTTGACCAGCTGCCGCCACTCGATCCAGAACGGGTGAGCGATGTCCCCCGGGACATCCAAGCGCCAGCCGTCGATGCCGTCGCTGGGGTCGCCGTCGCCGTCGGGGTCCAGCCACCGGCGGGTGATGTCGAAGATGTGCTGCCGCGGGCCGTCGGCCAGGCCGGTGGACCGGTCGTTCTTGAACACCGGCAGCGCCCCGTTGTAACCGTCCCACGCCACGTACCCGATGCCGTGCGGGTTCGACGGGCTGCGGTACTCGTCGTTGCCCCATTCGGCGATCTCGAACCAGTCGGCGTACTTCGACGCCCGGCCGTTCTGCATCACGTCCTGGAAGAACGGGTGCGACGTACCCACGTGGTTGAACACGCCGTCGATCACGACGCGGAATCCCTGGCGCTTGGCTTCCTGGAGGAACGCGAGGAAGACCTTGTCCGACTCGGACCAGCCCCACGTCGCCGGGTCGTCGGTCTCGCCCGGAACTTGCTCAAAGCGGCGTTGCGCCTTGACCCCGAAGTTGTCGTCGACGTGCCGGAAGTCGGCCGTGTCGTACTTGTGCATCGAGTCGGCCTCGAAGATCGGGTTGAAGTAGATCGCGTTGACTCCCAGCCGACGCAGGTACGGCAGCGCTTCCTGAACGCCCTGGAGGTCGCCGCCGAAGCGGCGGTTCCAAACGTTGCCCGCCCCCTCGTAAAAGTTGTTCCTTCCGGGGGCTTCGCCGTAGCGGGTGTGGGTCTTCCACCAGTCCACCGTCCACGGCAGCAGGTTCTCGTATTCAAATTCACCGGGATCGTTCCGGGGGTCGCCGTTGCGGAAGCGCTCGGGGAAGATCTGGTACCACACCGCGTGCTTCGCCCAGTCGGGCGTGCGGAACGTGGGCGACATCTCGACGGTGAACGGCTCGCCGCTCTCGCCGGCGTCCGGCCCGTGGAAGCCCGATACGGCCAGCTGCGCCGCCGCGTCGCCGTCGATCAGCTCGAACCGGTACGACACCTCGCCCGGCGTCGTCTGGATCAGCCCGACGTAACTGTCCCGGCCGAGTTGGCTGCCCTCCCGCTTCAACGTGTGGGACGACTCGCCGTCGGCGTCCGTGACGTGGGCCACGACCGTCTCCACGTCTTCGGCCTGCGTCTCGATCCCCAGCAGCAGGAGGTCTTCGCTGACCACGCTGCGGTGCGAGAAGTCACTGGGGTCGTGCTCGACCGCCTCGGCCCGGATGTGGTTCGGCTCGGGGGCCGGCAGCCGACGCGCGTCCGGCCCGACCAGCACGGCCGAGTTCACCCCGCCGTGTCCGTCCGACTCTTCCAGCGACCGGTCCGAGTGGACCGTGTCGTTGATCCAGTCGCTGCCGTTGAGGATGAACTTGTAGTGAACCACCCCCGGCTCGAGATCGACCTCGGCGACGTACACGCCCTCGTCGTTCGGCGTCATCTGGATATCGCCCATCGACCAGCCGTTGAACGACCCGGCGACGTGGACGCTGCGCGGCTGCTCGTGCCACCCCGCGGTGTTGAGCCGGAACGTGTGCTGGGCTTCGGCCCCCCACACCCAAACGAGCGAAGCCAGCAGCGAAAAAACGATGAGCGAGGGGCGTCGGGTCACGGCATCTCTCTTTACTGAAGAAGGAGTTTCTGAAGAAAACAGGAAGGGAGGAGGCAAGGAATCAGAAAACGAACGCGAGTGGTAGACAGAAACCATCAAGGATCGGGTTCCTGACTTCCTGCGTTCCTTAGAAACATCAAGTCGGCCGCGGAGCAAGCCCGGTGGACTCACGCAGCACCAGGTGCGTCGATAGCGTCTCGTTCACGCGGTGGTCCTGCCCGCGGATGCGTTGCACCAACTTCTCGCAGGCGAGGTTGCCCGCCTCGTAGAACGGCAGGTGCACGGTCGTCAGCGCCGGGGTCACGTAGCGCGAGTAAGGGATGTCGTCGAACCCGACGACGGAGACCTCGTTCGGCACGCGGACGCCACGCTGCGCCAGGCAGCGGATCGCGCCGAGCGCCATCTTGTCGTTGCCCGCGAAGATGGCGGTGAGGTCGGGGTGGCGGTCCAGGAGTTCGGCCGCCGCGGCGATCCCGTGCTCCTCGGTGAAGTGGCCGTCGGCGAGATACGACTCGTCGAGGCTCGCCATGCGCTGGCGGAATACTTCGACGACGACCCGCGAGGTGAACACGTCCGGCGAGCCGTGGATCAGCCCGATCTTCTCGTGGCCGAGCTGCTGCAGGTACGTCATCACCTGGTCGGCGCCCGAGCGGTAGTCGCAGACGACCTGGTCGACGTTCCAGGCGTCGAACTGGTTGTTGACCACGATCATCGGGTGGCCGGCCTTGGCGAAGTCTTTCAGGAAGACGTGGCGGTCGTTGAACCCGATGCAGAGCACGCCGTCGACGAACCGGCGGTCGAAGAGTTCGAGGTGCCGCTTCTCGCGGATGAAGTCGGGCTTGGCCGACTCGAGCGTGACCTTGTGGCCCAGCCGGGCGGCGCGGTCGCAGATGCCCGAGATCAGCTCACCGAAGTACGGGTCGGCCAAGGCGTGGCGCAGCGTCGGCAGCAGCACGCCCAGCACCCGGGTGTATTTGCCCGACAGCGATTGAGCGATCCGGTTGGGTTGGTACCCGGCTCGGTCGATGACGGTGCGGACTTTTTGACGTGTCGCCTCGGTAATCTTGGGGTTGTCGTTGAGCACCATCGAGACGGTCGCGGTGGACACCCCGGCCTCCCGGGCGATCTCCCGGATGCCGACGCGCTTGGCGGGTTTGGTGGCGCCGCCCGCGAGCGGCGGGGTGGTCGCGGACTTGAGTGACCGGCGAACCGAGGCCGACGGCGGTTGGCGCCTCGGCCCGGGCCGGGCGGGTGGAGTTTCGGACACGACGCGTTTCCTGGAACGGGAGTTAAAAGGTCTACGCCAACGGTGGAACTGAAGCGAACCTCGAAGTTCCGGAATCAGATCGCACGAATCGGCGTCCGCCCCGCCTCAAACGGCGTTTCGGGGCAAGCACACGGGCTCTAAGCAACTTGATTTAAAAACCTTACGCAAAGTGATGGAAAATTCCGACGGAAGGGGTTGACAATCAGGTTAAACAGTTTACCTTATTGGTGAACGATTGCAAGGCCGGAATCTCTTGCCGAGTTCAAAAATCACGGCGTCGCCAGGATGCGTCGCCGTCCGTGGATCATCGCCCCGGCGTTGTTATCAGCGGGTTTGAGAGTTGACTGGAGTTGTTTTCAGGGTAAACTTAGGGATACCGAAATAAGTCTGTCGGGCATTCTTTTTCTGATTGTTTGCGTTTCATCTTTCTTTTTCTTTCCTGATTCGGGTTTAGGCGTCTTTTAACACCCTTCAAAATCTCCTGCCTTTTTCTGTTCCCGGCAGATTTAACCGTTTAACTTAGAGGTTGACTCAATGGCTTACTCGTCCCCGCTCACCGTCAATGCCTCCCCACGCTTTTCGATCCGGGTCGGCTTCACCCTGATCGAACTGCTGGTCGTGATCTCGATCATCGCATTGTTGATCGGCATCCTGCTGCCCGCCCTCGGCGCGGCACGGCAGTCCGCCCGGTCGATGGCCTGCCTTTCCAACGCCCGGCAGATGTCGATCGCTTCGGTCGCATTCGCGTCCGACTACCGTCAGCACGTCCAGATCTCCAGCAGCGATTTCGGCTTCGGCGGCACGATCCCTTCGGAACTCCGCGGCCGGGTCGCGCTCTACAGCGGCAACACAGCTCGGATTAAAGACTGGGCCAGCGCGTTGGTCCCCTATCTGGGAGGCAGCAACGACGTCGCGTTTGACCAGGCCGACCCATCGGTGAGTGGCGTTTTCATTTGTCCGAACGATCCGCACCAAGCCGAAGGTCACATCATCGGCAACAACACCAATACCGGATTCGACCCGTCTAACCCGGTGTCGTTCAAGCCGCTCTCGTACAGCGTGAACGCCGACCTCACTTCATACGAAAGTTTTTGGGGCGGTGGCCAGTTCCTGGCTCCCGAAGGCGGTGACGTGGGCGAAGGCTCGCTCGACGTGGCCGTTGCTCCGTCGAATCTGCTGCTGTATCAGGACGGCGGCACGCGTCAGAACTCCGGCGGGGGGCCGGTGAACCGCGGCGATGTCCTGATGACCTTCGGTGTTCCCGCGGCTTGGGGGGCGACGGCTCAGGACGCTGGGCGTATGTCTTCGCTCTACAACAACGTGTGGGCGCGGGTGAAGCTGCCTATCGCCGATCTCGCCGAAGAAGAAGACCGGCACAACAACGGGGTCAACGTGACCTTCGCCGACGGCCACGCGTCCGCGGTCCCGGTGGATGGCATGGGGGACGTGGCAATCTCGCCGCACGTCGCCCCCAACTGATCCGGGTGGCGGTTTTGGGAGGCCCTGTTCTAAAGCACGGTCTCACCGCTTCGGCGTGTCGTTGAACCGTCAGCGAGTTCTTGGTTAGCCATTTCACTTCATTACTTAGTTTTCTATTTCTACCTGGAGGTTTTATGAAAAGTCAGTCTCTCTTCCCCGCTCTGACCGCCGCCGCGGCGTCGGTCGCGCTCGCCGGCGGCGCTTCGGCTCAGATCACGCTGGACGGCGTCCTCGACCCGGCTGAAGGGTTCGGCACCGCTGCGGCCGTCCAGACTATCGGCACCGGCTTCGGCGACAACTCCAATGAGCTCAACGCCGCGTTCGGGTTTGCCGAGGATGGCAACCTGAATCTCTTCTTGACCGGTAACCTCGAAGCGGGCGGCGGGAACCGCCTCTATCTCTTCCTCGACACCGGCACCGGCACCGGTTTCAGCACGCTGCCCGACATCGATGGCGTCCAAGAAGATATCGATCTGTTGACCGACACCAACGTGATCACGTTCGATTCGGGCTTCGAGGCCGACACCGCCATCATTTTCAACGAGTTTTTTGGTAGTTTCGTTGTGAACGTTGTGGACCTCGACGACGGCGTGTTTCTCGGCGGGGCTAGCACCGACGGCTCGTTGGCGGATGGTGCCCCTGTCGTCGGTGATCCGGGGATCGCCTTCGCGTTCAACAACAGCAATACCGCCGGCGTTGACGGCGCTGCCGGGGTCGCACAGGATTCGTCCGATGCGTTGACCGCGACCACGGGTCTGGAATTGTCGCTGGGCTTGGCGCTGCTGGGCATCGACACGGAAACCGATGTGTTGGGCACCGCGTTCATCTCCGGATTCGCCGGCTCCGACGGCGGCGCATTCTTTTCCAACCAGTTTCTCGGCGGCCTGCCCGTCGGCAGCGAAAACCTAGGTAACAACGGCGCCGATCCGTTGGTCGTTGACCTATCGGGCCTCGAAGGCGAACAGTTCTTTACCGTTAGCGTGCCCGAAGCCGCGATCCCCGAGCCCGCCAGCCTCGCGCTCGTCGGCCTCGGCGGCCTGGCGATGCTCGGCCGTCGGCGTCGGGCTTGATCCCGTCCCGATGACACGTTGATCCCCCGAAGCGGGGTGGGCCGCGACCCCCCGTCGTCCCACCCCGCTTTTTTCCGCCGCGGCCGAGGTGGCTGCGGAATCGGGTTCGCATCTTCTCCCGCCGCCCGGCCGAGGGGCCCGGCCGCGGTTTTACTGCCCGTTCCCGGTGGGGACGAGGCTCGGCGGTCCGTCTCGAATCGGTTCTGGAGTAACGCATCATGATGAAGTGGACCAAGGCAGCGCGGCTCGGGGTGTGGGCGGGCGTAGCGTGTTGCGGGGCGGTGACGGGAGAAGGCCTGGGCCAGAGCGCGTCGGCGCCGGTGATCCTTCAGTGGTTCGATTCGGGCTACGAGGTGCAGCGGGACCGGATCGCCGACGCGTTTTCGGCGGGGTACGGGCAGTACTGGCTGCCGCCGACGGGGCGGGCGGAGACGGGTGGGTTTTCGGTGGGGTACGACGTGTTCGACCGGTTCGACCTGGGGCAGGCGGACAACCGGACGTTGTACGGCTCGCGGGCCGGGCTCGAGGCGGTGGTGGGCACGGCCCAGCGCCACGGCGCCAGCGTCTACGTCGACTTTATCGCCAACCACAACGGCTTCGCGTCGATCGACTCGTTCAACGACGAGTTCGAGGGCGTGAACCCGTTCGAGGAGCAGTTCTTCCTCAACGGCGGCTACCCCGGCTTCGTGCTGCAGGACCCCGACAGCGCGCCGTTCCTCGGCGACGTGTTCGGCATCCCCAACACGTTCGGCGACTTCCACCCCCCGGCCAGCGTCGAGGAGAGCGTCCTCACGGGCCGGCTGGCGGGGCTGAACGACATCAACCACAGCCGCAGCGACATCGTCCTGATCCGTCAGCCCACCGAAGCGGGCAACCCGCTGAACATCCCGGCCGGCGAGATCTTCAACCGCGTCGACCCCAATAACGCGCAGTTCTACCCCGACCAGGCGCTCGGCCGGGAGTTCGTCGACGCCAACGGCAACACGTTTACGCGGTTCGACTTCAACACCCAGAACCCGCTGGCCGGCGACGCAACGCCCGAGACGGCGTTGAACCTGATCGCCCGCAACGCCCAGTGGCTGGTGCAGGTCATCGGCGTCGACGGGCTGCGGCTCGACGCGGCGCAGCACTTCGACCGCGACCTCGTACTCGGGGCTTTGGACCAGGCCGTGTTTCAGGCGAGCGACCGGTTCAACCTCGACGGGTCACAGCGGCAGGTCTTCAGCTTCTCGGAAGTGTTCAACGGCGACCTGGGGTTCGTGCAGAGCTTCGTCGAGAAGAGCATCGACCCGAACTCGAACCGGGTCGGAGCCAACCGGGACGCGCTGGACTTCCCGCTGAACTTCGCGATCGGCAGCAACTTCTCGTCCAACGGCCTGCAGAACAACTTCTTCAACGTGGTCAACGCCGGGCTGGACGCGAACGACGACGGGTTCATCAACGGCTCGTCGGGCGTGGTGTTCGTGGGGTCGCACGACGAAGAGGCGCCGGCGCTCAACAACGTGGCGCATGCGTTTGCGCTCTTGCGGCCGGGTAACACGATCGTGTATTACGACGCGGCGACATTTGGCGACCGCGACTTCCCGAAGACCGGCCGGGGCGACGCGCTGGGCAACTTCGGCGACACGATCACCAACCTCGTCGACGTCCGCAACTCCTACGGCCGCGGCAACTACTTCAACCGCCTGGTCGAGCAGAACCAGCTCGCCTACGAACGCGAAGACTCGGTGCTGGTGCTGCTGTCGAACCGCAACGACAGCGGGACCGACGCGCGGTCGTTCGAGGTCGGCTTCGACGTGGGCGACTTCCTCGTCGAGCTCACCGGCAACGCCGCGGCCAACGGCCTGGCCCAGGTGATCCAGGTGCAGGACAACGGCAGCGGCGGCGGGTTCGTCAACGCCACCTTCCTCCGCAACGACGGGCAGGACAAGGGCTTTTTGCTGTACGGCCTGGCCCGTCCCGAGTCGGCGCTGGGGCTGGAGCTGTCGAACGTCGCGCAGGTTTTGGAGGGCCCGGGCACGGTAAACCCCGACGGCACGCCCGGGTTCATCAACGCGGCCGCCGAGGCGGGCAGCGAGCGGCTGACCGACATCGCGGTCATCCAGTCCGAGACGTTCGACGTCACGCTGCGGACCCGGGCGGTGTTCCTCGACACCGACGGCGACGGCGAGGTCGATTTCGAGGACTTCGACGCCCGCGGCGACAACGCGCTCCTGCGGATCAACGAGGGGATCGACACGAACGGCAACGGGTTCTTCGACTTCACCAACCCCAACAACGACGTGACCTACGCGTTCGAGCAGTTCTCGACCGCCAACGCCGGCGTCGATTCGGCCACCGGCGAGGGGTTCTACACCGAGACGATCGATACGACACAGCTCGAAGAGGGGTTGAACTTCATCACCGGCCGGGTCTTCCGCCAGCGGGAGGGCGGCGGCCCCGCGATCTTCCGCGACTTCCGCGAGGTCGTTTACGTCGACCTGCTCGCGCCCGAGGTCGAGGTCGCCCGGGTCACCGCGTTCAGCGAGGACGGCGACGACCTGGACTTCGACCTGCGGTCGCTCGACCAGACGGCCGACACGGTCCACGTGTTCCTGAACCTCGCGGCTTCGGTCACCGACGAAGAGATCCTCTCGTTCGTCGGCGACGGGAACGAGGCCCGCCAGCTCGACATCGAGACGTTCCGCTTCGGGTTCTTCGACGTGGGCGCGGGCAACAACGTGATCACCGCGGTGACGATCGAGGAGACCGGCACGTTTAACATCCAGCGCCTGGCGGGCATTAGCCTCGACACCGGGCGTGGCGTGGGCGTGGGCGACGTGAACTTCGACGGCGAGATCGACTCGGCCGACATCGCCAACGTGTCGGGCGCGTTCGAGGCGTTGCTGTTCAGTCGGAACACGCAGTTCAACGCCGCGGCCGACCTCAACGGCGACGGGCGGATCGACAACAACGACCTGTTCGCGTTCCTCGACGTGCTGCTGCTGGACGGCGCCGACGCCCAGACGTTCCAGACTTACGAAGAGGTGCTCACCCGTCGGGGCGACACCAACGGCAACGGGACGACGGACGGGTTCGACTTGTTGCACCTGCGTGACAACCTCGGCCTGACCGCGGACGAAGACGCGGCGTTGTTCGACCTGCTGGACGTTGACGTCGACGGCGACCTGGACGGCGACGACGCGGAGTTGCTGGTCGTGGCGTTTTTCGGCGAGACGACGGGCGACCTGACGCGGGACGGCGAGATCGATTTGGAGGACGCCGAGGCGTTCGCGCTCGGGCTGCTGGACGCCGCGGCGTTCGAGGCGGAGTTCGGTACGAACACGCTGGTGTCGGGCGACGTAAACCGCGACTTCCTGTTCGACCTGGGCGACCTCGACCCGTTCCTGG
>JBCBSA010000036.1:0-13447 GCA_039819425.1 Planctomycetota bacterium | reverse complement strand
TTCGCCGAAGCACTTGTCCAGCGGGATGAGGCCGACGCAGCCGGCGTAGACGAGGGGGTTGGCGACGTAGTCGTCGTGGAAGAGGACGGCGCCGTTGACGGTGGGGATGCCCATGCGGTTGCCGTAGTCGCGGACGCCGTCGACGACGCGCTGGAGGGTGCGCTTGGGGTGGATCACGCCGGCGGGCAGGTCGTCTTCGGAAGTCGTCGGGGGGGCGACGCAGAAGACGTCGGTGTTGGCGATGGGTTTGGCGACGAGGCCGGTGCCCATGATGTCGCGGATGCAGCCGCCTATGCCGGTGGCGGCACCGCCGTAGGGCTCGAGGGCGGAGGGGTGGTTGTGGGTCTCGACCTTGATGGCGATGCCGTGGGTCTCGTCGAGCTTGACGATGCCGGCGTTGTCGTCGAAGACCGAGACGAGGAAGTCTTCGCGGTCGGTCCCCCGGAATTTGTCTTTCAGGGCGAACGTCGCGGCGGCGACGGTGGACTTGAGGAGGTTGTGGATGGTGACAGTGCCGGCGGCGTCGTCGACGGTGTGGCCGGGCTTATCGCGGAAGAGGTCGAGCGCGTCTTGCGTCGTTTGCGAGTAGGTGATGGTGGACTTGAGTGTTTTGTGGACGCAGTGCTCGGACCACGTCTGGGCGAGGGTCTCGAGTTCGATATCGGTGGGTTCGCGGCCGATCTCTTGGTAGTAAGCCTGGATCGCCCGCATCTCGTCGAGCGAGAGGAAGAGGTGGCCGTCGCGGGAGAGGGCTTCGAGGGCGTCGTCGTCGAGGTCGCGCAAGGGGACGTGGGCGAGGCGGAAGTCGTAGACCTCGCCGCGGACGAAGGCGTCGGGGCAGTAAGGGGGGAGGTGGATCGCCTGGACCACGGCGTTCGCCAGGTGCGCCGCGGCGAAGCGTTCGACGGCGGCGGGGTCGAGCGGGTCACTCGCGTCGGAGGTGACAAAGTCGTAGCGGACGCCGGTGCGGACGGCGACGTCGTCGAGGCTCGGCAACATCTCGCGGACCGCGTCCTGCGTGGACTCGGCGACCGGGTCCATGACCCCCGGAAGGTAGTGCACCTCGACGGTGGCCCGGGCTTCGGGCTGGGTCGTGGGGACCAGCGTCGCGGATTGGGTGACCGGGTCGGCGAGGAGTTCGCCGGCGACGCGGCGGGCGTCGTCCTGGGTCATCGCGGACTCGATGAGGAAGACGTCGGCGGTGTGGATAGCGGTGACGGAGTCGCCGAGGGCGACGCGGGCGGAAGGCAGGGTGGCGTGGCCGAGGGCGTCGTGGCGGGGGTCTTGGGGGTGGACCTCGATGCGGACGACGCGGCGAGGCAGAGAAGCGGCGGGAGGCGGCGCGGGGTCGTCGAGACGGGTCATGCGCGAGATGATACGGGATGGGGCGTGGGAAACGATCCGGGGCTTTGTCGCCCCTCTTCTTCCTACGAGAGCGGGAGGCTCCGCGGCCCCAGGCTTAGGGGGTGATGGTGCGGTCGGGCAGGCGGCCGACGTCGCCGGCGAAGGTGAACCACTTGGGCTTTTGGCGGACGTCGATCCAGGCGTCGAGGCGGTCGAGGTCGGCGTGGCGGAGGATGGCTTTGTAGACGGGGAGGTAAGCCATGCCTTGGGCGTCGGTGCGGACGAAGGGATAGACGAGCACGGTGGAGCGGTCGAGACGGTCGTCGATGATGCGGTCAACGGCGAGGGCGTACGGGGGCAGCTCGACGCCGGCGGCGTCGGTGCCGGCGGGGGTGGCGTGGCGCTGGATCAGCGCGGCGGGGGCGTGGCGGAAGGCGGCGGCGAAGTGGGGCTCGGCGGCGTGGGGGTCGCCGTGGGCGGCGTGCCAGGTGGCCAAGAGGTAGTGGGCGTAGAAGAGGTCGGGGCGGTCCTCGATCTCGGCCTCGAGGGCGGCGCGGGTGGGGACGCCGAGGAAGACGTCGGGCGGGTTCAGGGCCAGTTCGGTACAGCGGACGACGGCGAGCTGCTCGGCGGGGTCGAGGACGGGGCTGAGTTTTTCGTTATAGGTCTTGTTGGTGCGGGCGCTGGACATGGGCCCGCGTTCGAGGGACTTGAAGGTGGTGTAGAAGGTGCGGGGCCAAGCGTCACGTTCGGCCCAGACGAGGCCGGCGGGCTGCTGGGCGCTGTCGTCGGCGACGACGGGGTCGTCGGCGAAAAACATGATGGTGACGGCGACGACGGGGACCACGACGAAGAGGCTAAGCGTGGCGGCGACGACCCACGGGCCGCGGACGGTGAGGCCGGGGCGTTCGGCGGCGGTCGGCGGCGGTGCGTCGGCGTTGGTGGCGGGAGGCGAAACGGTCATGGCGTGTGCGATAACACACGGTAGGCTTCGAGCGACCGGCGGAGGGCGGGCACGGGGTTGTCGGTGTCGCGGGAGACGAGCTCGGCGTGCCAGCCGCAGGCTTTCGCCGCGGCGATGTTCTCGGGCAGGTCGTCGAAGAAAAGAATGTGCTGGGGTGGGGTCTGGCTGAGGGTTCCGAGGTGTTGGTAAATCGCGGGGTGGGGCTTGGCGTGGCCCACGAGCTGACTGCCGAGGGGGAAGTCGAGGAGGTGAAGCGGGATGTAGGAGGGGTTATCGGGGTCGCTGATCAGTTGCCAGTGGCGGGCGTTGGTGTTGCTCAGGCAGGCGGTCTTGACCGGCAGCGCGTGGAGCTGTTCGAGGAGGTCCGTGGCACCGGGGTAGGTTTCGATGATGGCCGCGTCGAGGATGGCCATGATGTGCTCGGCGGGTGAACCGGTGATGGCGGCGGCGCGGGCGGCGTAGTCTTCGATCGTGACGGTGCCGATCTCGAAGCCGTTGAAAAGCTCAGCGGCGTCGGGGTCGGTGTTGCGGAGGGCGTGGATGGAGAGGTCGCCGGAGAAGCCGGGGATGGGAGGGAGGTTGGCACGTCGGCAGGCGTGGTCGAAGTCGTCGACGATGCGCAGGAGGACGCGGCCGAGGTCGAAGACGATGAGGCGGATGTCGGGCGAGGGATTTCCGGTATCGGGGGCAGGCATGAGGCTGCACGGATTCTAGTGTGGTCTCGTGCAAGCGATGCGTGAATCTATAACGCACTTACTTCACGTTTAGCGGGTGACGCGCAGCGTCCCGCGGTTCGTCGCCCCCCCGGCGAGGGCGGCTGCGCCGCATCCGCTAAACGTGATACTGGGACACACACGGGTCTACGCCGCGTCGGCGTCGGCGGCGAGGAGGGACTCGACGGGGCGGGGCTCGTAGTCGTCGCCCTCGGCGGGGTGCCAGTGGGTGACGGCGGGGTCGCCGGTGGCCCAGGTGAGCATGACCTCACGCTGGCTGTAGATCGCGGGGAAGTCGACGCGGCCGCGCTCGAAGTCGCGGAGCTCGACGCCGGCCAGATGCAGCTCGTCGACGAACGCGCCGAGCCGGTCCATGGTGGCTTCGTACTCGCGTTCGGTGAGGTTGCGCAGATCGCCGTCGTCGAGGTTCTCGAGTTCGTGGCGGAGCTCGAGGATCTGGCTGTAGACCTCGGCGATGTCGAGGACGACGCGGGAGATGAACGGCAGGGCGCGGTTGGCTTCGTCGACCGTGAAGTATTTGCGGCGGGGGTGCGGCTCGCCGAGGGCGGGGATCACGGTGGGTTCGAACATGGCGGCGTCTCTCGGTCCGGGGCCTTGGGTGGGGCACTGCGAGGATCGGAAGACGCGCGGGCGCAAGTGAAAAAAGCGGGGGGCGGCTTATCGGGGCTGAACACGGGACGCAGGGGAGCCGCGGCGCACGTCACTGAACTGCCCGAGCCTCATCGGGTGAGGACAGGGTTCAGAGCGTGTCGGTGGCCGGGCGGCGGGCGGCGACCACGAGGCTGAACAAGAGAGGCACGACCACGAGGGTGAACACGGTGGCGACGAGCAGGCCGCCGACGACGACGCTGCCCAGGCCCTTGTAGAGCTCGCTGCCCGAGCCGCCCATCAAGACCAGCGGGAGCATGCCGCAGACGCTGGTGGTGGTGGTCATGAAGATCGGGCGGACACGGGTGCGGACCGCTTCGCGGAGCGCGTCGCGGGGGTCCATCGCCGGCTCCTCTTCAAAAACCCCCGGCGCGGTCTCCCGTTTCCGGGGGCGCATGAAGTTCAGCGACTGGTGGACGATGAGGATGGCGTTGTTGACGACGACGCCGATGAGGATGACGAAGCCGAGCATCGTGAGGGTGTCCAGCTGTTGCTGGGGGTTGACCGCGTGCATGAGGGCAAGGCCGACGAACCCCCCCGCCGCGGCGAGCGGGACGGCGAAGAGGATGACCAGGGGGTAGAGGAAGCTCTCGAACAGCGCGGCCATCACGAGGAAGACGATGAGCACGGCGAGGAACATCCGGCTGGTGACGAGGCTGCGGAGCGAGTCGAGGTTGAAGCCGGTCCAGTCGCCGAGCAGCGCGCCGCGGACCTCGGAGAGCTTGTCGGCGCTGCCGGCGGTGCGGGCGACGACGGTGGGGTCGATGGCCCGCTGGTCGGCGAGGCCGGCGAGGGAGGTCTCGATGTCGGCGACGGCCTGGGCGAGAGGTATTTCCGGGGGCGGGGTGACGTTGAAGGTGATGGAGCGGAGGCCGTCGATGCGGTTGATCTGCTGAGGGGCGGTGGCCGGGACGAACTGGCCGAGGGCGGAGACGGGCAGGACGCGGGCGGTGCCGTCGCTGTCGCGGACGGCGAGGGGGGTGGCGGGGAGTCGGTCGGTGGTGGCGACCACGTCGGGGTGACGGGTGAGCAGCAGGTCGATGGACTCGCCTTCGAGCCGGTAGTCGCCGATCTCGAGGCCGTCGACGAGGGCGCGGACGGCGTCGCCGAGGTCGCGGTTGCTGATGCCCAGGTCGCCGGTGCGGATGGGGTCGGGCCGAAACTGGATCTCGGGCCCGGTGAGGTTGAAGTTCAGGGGCTCGGGCTGGACCTGGGGGAAGCCGTAGGCGGCGGTGAGCTCGCCGTAGACGGCGTCGGCGCTGCGGCGCAGGGCGTCGAGGTCGGTGCCGACGAGTTCGACGTCGATCGCGCTGGTGCCGCTGGCACCGCGGCCGAAGATGGAGCGTTGGGAAGAGAAGCCGAACGAGCCGGGGATCCCGGCCATGGCGTTGTCGAGGACGGTGCCGAGGGGGGCGACCAACTCGTCATCGGTGCTGCGGGCGCCCATGAAGATGATGGGCCCGCTGCGGACGAAGAAGTAGTTCTCGACGGGGGGCACGGCGGGGTAGAAGACGGGGGGGGCACTCGGGTCGGGGCCGGGGATCGCCACGGGCTGGATGGCGGTGGCGGCCTCGATCGTGTCGACGCTCCAGTACGGCTCGATGTTGGGCTCGATGCGTTCGGCGATGCCCTGGGCCTGGTCGATGTTGTAGGCCGGCGGCGTGAGCATGATCCCGAAGATCAGGTTCTGGTTGCCGTTGGGCAGGTAGCTGGTGGGCGGCATGAGCAGCAGCGACCCGCCGACGGAGGCGGCGGTGAACGAGGCGATCACGAGGGCGCGGACGACGACGGTGAAGGCGGAGCGTTCGGTGAGGCGGTGGACGAGCCCGGCGTAGCCGCGGGGCAGGGGCGCGAAGACGGCGGCGATGCGGGCGCCGAGGGCGGGCTTGGCGGCGGCGTGCCCATCGGAGACGGGCCGGAGCCAGCGGGCAGAGGCGGTGGGGATCACCGTGACCGAGACGATCAGCGAGAGCGCCACGGCGGCGCAGATCGCCAGGGAGATGTCGAAGAACAGCTGGCCGGCTTCTTCCTGCACCGTGAGGACCGGGACGAAGACGGCGAGGGTGGTGAGCGTCGAGGCGAGGATCGCCCCCCAGACCTCTTTGGTGGCCTCGTAGGCGGCGCGGCGCGGCGGCTTGCCCATGTGGATGTGGCGGTCGATGTTTTCGAGGACGACGATCGCGTTGTCGACGACCATGCCCACGGCGAAGGCCATGCCCGCGAGGCTGATGACGTTGAGGTTGCGGCCGGCGGCGGTCATGACGATGAACGTGCCGAGCACGGAGACGGGGATGGCCAGAGCGATGATGAGCGTCGGGCGGACCTTGCCGAGGTAGATCAGCAGGACGAGGGCGGCGAGGAGGCCGCCGATGACGAGGTTGGACTGGACCAGGCCGATGGCCTGCTCGATGTATTCGGTTTCGTCGTAGACCTGCCGCATCTGGAGTTGGTAGCGGTCGCCGGCGTAGGTGGGCAGGACGTTGTCGTTGCAGAAGGCGATGGCTTCGCGGAGGCCGGCCATGACCTCAATGACGTTGGCACCGGTCTCGCGGATGGCGTTGATGGCGAGGGCGGACTGGCCGTTGGCGCGGACGAAGCTGCGGCGTTTCTCCAGGGTCTGGACGGCGTCGCCCAGGTCCTTGACGCGGACGGGGCCCGCCTCGTCGTAGCGGACGACGGTGTTCTCGATCTGCTCGAGGGTGTCGTACTGGCCGAGGGTGCGGACGCGGACGTCGCGGATGCCGTCGACGAGGTCGCCGGCGGAGACGTTGACGTTTTCGAACTCGAGGGCGCTGCGCAACTCGTTGAAGGTCACGCCGCGCTCCGCGAGGGCGGCGGGGTCGATGCGGACGTGGACCTCGCGCTCGCGGCCTCCCAGGACGTTGACCCGGCTCACCCCCGGCACGCGCTCGAGCACCGGCTTGACGCGGTCGTCGGCGAAGTCGAAGACCGACTGGAGGTCGAGCTCGGGGTCGGGCGAGTCGAGGATGATCCAGGCGATGGCCTTGTCGGGGGTCGCGTCGGCGTCGATGATGACCGGCTCGTCGACGCCGTCGGGGTAGTCGGGGACCTCGCGGAGCTTGTCGGAGACGCGGACACGGGCCTCGCGGACGTCGGTGCCGATGAAGAACTCCAGCTCGATGCTGGCCACGCCGGTGCTGGCGGTGGCGCTCATCTTGCGCAGGCCGGACAAGGTCTTAAGGAACTCCTCCTGTTCTTCGATGATCTCGCGTTCGACCTCCTCGGGGCTGCGCCCGCTCCAGTTCGTCTCGACGGTGATGACGGGTTCGTCGACGTTGGGGGTGAGCTGGATGGGGATGGTGGCCAGGGCGATGACGCCGAAGAGCACCGTGAGGATGACGCCGACGGTAACCTTGACGGGATTGGTGATGGAAAAGCGGATGACGTCCATGGGGCGGACTGCGTGGGCGTGGAGGCGGGGCTAGGCGTCGGGGGCGGCGTCGGTGCCGGACGAGGGCTTGGCGGTGGGCAGAGGTGGTCCGGGGTCAGTTTCGTCTGCGTTGAGGATGTCAAGCGGCTGGGTGGGAAAGAGGCGTTCGGCCCCCTCGATCACGACGAGCGTGTCGGGTGTCAGCGCGGGGAACGGCGCACCGGGCAGCGGGGCCACGGCGTAGCGGTCGGCGCCGACGCCGAACAACACCTCGACGGGTTCGGACAACGCGGCGGGCAGAGGCTGGCCCATCGACGCGGCGTACCACACCGCCGCGCCGCCCGGGCTGAAGAGCACCGCATCGCGGGGGACGGTGATGAAGTCGTCCTCGCGGGTGATCGGGACGTGGGCGACGGCGGACATGCCGATACGCAGCCGGTCGTCGGGGTCGTCGAGGCGGACCTTGACGGGGAAGGTGCGGGAGGCGTTGGTGCCGTCGGGCCGGACGGAGACGACCTCGCCGACGACGCGGACGTCGACGACTTCGACGACGACCTCGACGGGGTCGCCGACGCCGAGCGAGCCGATGTACCGCTCGGGCACATCGACGACGGCGTCGATCTGCCCGGTGGAGATCATCTCGATGAGGGGATCGCCCGGCTCGACCCATTGGCCGGCCTCGGCGAGCTTGCGGGACACCGCCCCGTGGAACGGCGCGACGACCCGGGCGCGTTCGACCTCGACGCGGCTGCGGTCGCGGTCGGCGATCGCGGCGGCGAGGCGGGCCTCGTTGCCGGCGACCAGGGTGCGGGCGTCGTCCACCTCCTTGGACCGGGCCGAGCCGGCCTGGCGGAGCTGTTCGAGCTGGGTGAGGTCGCTGCGGGACTGACGCAGCTCGGCCTCGGCGGCGGCGACGTCGGCCTCGGCGGACTCGAGACGCAGCCTCGACCACACGTCGTCGATCTGGGCGATCTTCGTCTCGCCGCCGGCGACCGCGTCGCCTTCATCAACGGCCAGGGTCGTCACCTTGCCGGCGATCTCCGAAGTCACGGTCACCCGGCGGACCTCCTGCAGCCGGCCGATCACGGGGATGCGGTGCCGCAGCCGCTGGATGTCGGCTTGACCCACGCGGACCATCGCCGGCGGCGGGCCCCCGCCCGGCGGCGGACCCCCGGCCTGGTCTTCCGCATCGGACTGCCGCGCCGCGACCACCGCCACGGTCACGAGCACCCCGGCGACCACACCCGCCAACAGCCCCGCCCCCAGCGCGGGCCACACCAGATTGCGCGTTGCGTTCATCGTCTAAAAACCCATCGGCACGTCGGCCTCGATCTGCAACCTCAGCCGCAGCCAGCGCGATAGCCTAGAAAGCCCAAGCCCTCGCATCAACCTGGATTTTAAGGATTCCCCCCATCTCACGAGCCGAACGGCCGAGCCGCATAGATTACTCGTCGGCGTACTCCCAGACGGTCACATCCAACCGCTGAGCCCCCCACTGCAACGCCCGCTCGTGGGTGGGGTAGAGCACGTCCAGCCGAGCGCCCTTGATGACGCCGCCGCGGTCGAGTACGGGCACGGGTCGGCCGCCGTTGTAACCGGGCACGGTGACAATGGTTCCGAAGGGCAACAGCGAGGTGTCGGCGGCGACGAGCTTCATGCCGTTGGTCCAAACGCTGTAGCCCGAGGCGGTGATGCCGTCGGCCCACTTGCCGCAGGAGCGGGCGTCGGGGCTGTAGGCGGTGGTGAGCATGCGGAGGGTCTTGACCGGCCGTAAGGGTCGGCCGTCGAAAGTCGGTGCAAGCCGAGCCGAGACCACGGGCCCGGGGCGGGCCGAGCCGAGGGCGGGTCCGTTGTCGCGGGTGGTCTCGACGAGTTGGCGTTCACGCCGGACGAGTTCCTCGGCGATGGGCTGGGGGTCGGCGATCACGAAGCCGGGATCGGGGGCCGGCCGGGACGGCGCGACCGAGCGCGGGTCCACCCACTCGGGGTCCGCGGCGGTGGGTTCGAGGGCCATGAGCTTGATGCTTTCGCCGTCGCGGATGCCGGAGAAAACGCCCCAAGCCAGCGTCGCGGCGACGATGGCGGTGCCTGTGACGACCACACCGGCGAGCGCCAGCGCGAACGGCTGAGTGTGTCGGCTGCCGCGGGTTGGCATCTTGATCGGGGTCATGGCGGGGCTGGGACTCGGGGCAGGGTGGCTGACGCATGAACCCCAGCCGACCGCAGTTTACTCCGATCCGATAACCTCGCCAACGTCGGAGCGGTGATTAATCAAGCCCCGCCGGCGATTCAGCCGAAAGCAGTAGGTTTTATTTTTTACGGGCCGGCGTGGTCTTCGTCGCCACGGGTGCGGGCTTATTGCCGTTATTGCCGGTTGTCTTGGCGGCGTTTTTCGGCTTGGAAGCGCTGGCGGGGCGGGCGACCCAGAAAACCTGATCGGCGGCGTACCAGACCCCGGGGCCGAACGCTTGGTGGACGGGCCGGAGGCAGATGAACCCCATATCGTCTTCGACTTTGATCTCGGCGACGCGGCCGGTAGTCTGTCCGTTGACGGTGACGACGGTGTCTCCGGTTTCGAGGAGGGTGCCGGAGATGTCCGGGACTGTGGTTGTCGAAAGTACAGTCATTGCAAACTTCTTAAAATCAATATTTTAAAAACGCCAATTACAACTTAAGTATAGGCCGGCTGGCGGCGGATTTCCGCGCGGCTTGCGTTGGGGGGTGGGTTCGGGGATAACTTCGCCCCTTCTGTTGACCCCGAGGCGAACCGCGGCCACGGGCACGGGCGAGCAAGCCCGCCTGCACCATGACGCGGGCAAGCCGGACCTTTCTTTTCTTCAATTCCAGTTGGAGCCGCCCGATGCAGACGACGCTGATTTTTCTGAAACCCGACGCCGTGCAGCGGGGGCTGATCGCCCCGATCCTGGCCCGATTCGAGGCCAAGGGGCTGACGTTCGTGGGGATGAAGCTGATGAACGTCTCGCGGGAATTGGCGGAGAAGCACTACGCCGAGCACGAGGGCAAGCCGTTTTATCCGGGGCTGATCGAGTTCGTGACGGGCTCGCCGGTGCTGGCGGTGGCGATCCGGGGGGTGAACGCGGTGGCGGTGTGCCGGACGCTGATCGGGGCGACCAACGGGCAGAAGGCCGACCCCGGCACGATCCGCGGCGACTTCGGCATGTCGGGCGGCTACAACCTGGTCCACGGCAGCGACAGCCCCGAGTCGGCCGAGCGGGAGCTCACGCTGTGGTTCAAGCCCGAAGAGTTGGTGTCGATCGACAAGACGCTGGACCGGTGGGCCTACGACCCGTCGGACCTGAAGTAGTCGAGCGGTGGGACAGGAGACCACGGCATGAGCGACCGGCCCGGGCGGCTTCGCCACACCCCCCTAAATAAAGCAAGTCGTTACGGCGATTCGAGCCACTCGACCTCGTAGTCCAAACCGTCCTCGCCGCCGTCGGGCTCGCCCGGCGGGTTGCCGTTGAACAGGTTCTCCGCCTGGACGGCGTTGACGGCTTTGTCCCAGATGGCCATCCGGTGCAGCGTGCCGAAGAACGGCCGGCCGCCGGGGACCGCGTTGGCCATCGAAAGGATGTAGCTGTCGTCCCAGGTGTCGAGGTCGCCGGTCAGCGGGGTGTTGATGACCGCGGTGCCGTTGACATACACGGTCAGCTCGCTGCCGTCGTAGGTCATGATGACGTGGGCCCGCTCGCCGACCGCCAGCAGCGGAGCCGACTGTTCGCTTTCGCCGCCGGACATCGTGAAGTCGGTGCGTAATATCGCTCGGTGCCGTTCGAGGCGGTGGGTCACGGAGAAATTGCGTAAGTGATGCAAGTCTTCGTAACAGAAGACGCGGGTGATCTCGTTGCGGTCCAGAGCCGCGGGGGTGTACTCCGCCTCGACCGTGATCTGGTCGGTCTCGGTAATCGCGTCGTGCAGGCGAGGCGCCGCGCCGGAGGTGATGAGCGTCTCGGTGTCGATCGTCAGCCCGCCGCCGGAGACCCACGTGACGTGGTCGGGGTCGGCGATCGTCAGGTCCAGCGGCGGGGCGACGCCGGCCGTGTCCTGCACGGTCGCGGAGGCCTCGGCGCCGGGGTCCGAGAGGGCGACGATCGCGGCGATCTGTGTTTCGCTGAGGTTTTGGTCGTACAGCCGCACGTCGTCGATCCGGCCCATGAACGGGAAGACGAGGCTGTTGAGTTCGGTCGCACGCGAGTCCCAGTGGTCGATGCCGAAGGTCCAGTGCTCGCGGTTGCCCAGCGGGTCGCCGCCGCTGGCGCCCAGGCCGCCGGTGTAGGCGTCGGTGTCGTTCCGCACGCCGTCGAGGTACAGGCTCATCCCGTCGGTGCCGAAAGCCAGGGCCACGTGGTACCACCGCCCGGTCGAGATCGAGCCGTTGGGCACGCTGATCGAATAGCTGCTGCTCGATTCGTTCTGGAGCCTTGCGCCCAGCCCGCCGAACTGATTGAGGTAGATGCGCATGTGACCCGCGCGGTTGTTGTCGGCGTCTTTGGAGATCAGGGTCTGCGTGCCGGCCACGCGGTCGGCGTAGAACCAGAACGACACCGTCCCCTCGTCGATCAAGTGGGCGTCTTCGTGGGGGAACTCGACGTAGTCGTCGACGCCGTCGAGCTGGACCGATGTGCCGCCGTCACCCATCCCGCCGGCTCCGGGCGTCGCGCCGTCGCGGAAGCTGCCGGTCTGGCTGCTGTGCTGGTTCTCGACCTCGCCGGTCCGGCCGTTGGCCGTCGGCCCCAGGCCCGTCGGCGCGGTCGGGTCGGTGCTCAGGACGATCTTGTCGATCGTCATGCCGTTTTCGATCATCCAGAAGTTCAGCGTGTAGGTCCCCGGCGTCGGCACGCTCACCGTGAGGTCCGAGGGGCCGCCGTCCACGTCGTCGATCCAGTGCCAGGTGTCGAAGGTCGGCACGGTGAGCCCGGCCCCCGGGCTGTCGGACAGCGCCACGCCCTCGAAGCCGACGTGGACCTCGTCGTCGCCGCTGTCGTCGGCCCGCAGCCGGGCCCAGAGCCGGTACGTGCCCGGGGTGTTGAACACGATGTCGTAGTCCACCCGCGGCCCGTCGGTCAGCACCGAGACCCCCGAGCCGCCGTCGGGCCCGGCCTTGAGCATCAATCCGTCGCTCGCGTCGTCCCCGGTGGCCAGGTACCAAGTCATGTTGGCCCCGCCGTTCGCTCCGGCCACCCGGCGGGTGTAACGCTCGGCCTCGATCACCACCGTGCCGCCCGTCTCGGTGTACAGGGTGTTCGCCTGCGTCTCGTCCAGCCGCCAGTGCGCGACCGGGGTCGGCACCGTCGGCGTCGGCTCGATAAACTCGTAGAGCACCTGAAGCTGCGGCACCTCGGACGCTTCGGCCTCGGCGGCCACCGGCGCCTGCTGGAAGAGCGCCAACACCTCGGCGTCCGAGAGTTGCTGGTCGTAAATACCAACCTCGTCCAGCCGGCCGTCGAGGTAATTTTTCAGCGGCGTCACCACCCCGTTGCCGCTGCTCCAGGTGTTGGCCCCGAAGGCCATCGGCTCGAAATTACCCGCCCCGCCCGAAGTCGAACCCCATCCCCCGGTGTAGGGGTCCGAATCGACCAACGCACCGTCGAGGTAAAAACGCATCCCACCCGGGCCGAACGTGAACGCCACGTGGTGCCAGGTCTGCGGCGAAAGCGTGCCGTGGGACATCGAATAGTGTGAAGTGGTGCTGCTAAAACGGATATACAAGGCGGCGTTGTTGACATACATCGTGAACTGCCCGCCGGTGTCGTACCCCGAAGAATCCTTGGACACCAATTCTTTCCGGCCCGAAACGTCGTCGAGGTAGAACCAGACACTGAGTGCACCTTGATCCAGCAGGAACTCGTCGTCGTGAGGGATTTCAACATAATGGCTAGCGCCGTCAAACTCGGCCGCGTAACCGGAACGGCCCTCGGCCCCGAGAACCACACCCGATCGGTAGAATCCGTCGTGATCGCCGACGCTGTCCGCCGCGGTCGTGCCGCTGGTTTCTTCGAACGACCACCGGGCGATCGGCGCGGGAGTAGTCACCGTGTACGGCTCGCCCGCGGCGGCCCACTCGAGCGCTTGACGCAGCAGCGTCAGGCCGTCGGTGTTGAGATCGCCGATCTCAAAGGAACCCCCGCCCCACGGCAGAACCACCCGCCGCTGCGGCGACGGATTGTCGTCCAGGTCTGTGTCCCCGACATCGAGCAGCGTCAGAACGCGATGGTCCGTGCCGACCCGCTCGGCCAGCGTCGTCAGCCCGGCCGCGGCGGTCCCGGCGGCACGGATCAGGTCCGTGTTCTGACGCTGCTCGATGTCGGGGACACAGACCTGGACGACAATCCGTCGCCGCAGCGG
>JBCBSA010000035.1:0-13474 GCA_039819425.1 Planctomycetota bacterium | reverse complement strand
GACGGCTCGATCTACTTCACCGACATTCCCAACAACGCCATCCACCGCTACGACCCCGCCACCGGCGAGACGACCCTCTTCACCGACGACTCGGGCGGGGCGAACGGGCTGATGTTTTGGCAAAGCCACCTGTGGGCCTGTGCTGGCGATGTGGGCGCGGTGCATTGCTACCCCGGTCGAACCGATCGGCATTTTACGGTCAACGAAGAGGGGCAGACGGTCTTGGTGGCGGAAGATTGGCGGGGGTTGAACGGTAATACGTTCGAGCCACTTTTTAGCTTCGACAAGTTCGAAGGCAAACGATTCAACAAACCCAACGACATCGTTAGCTCGGCACACGGTTTTTACTTTACTGACCCGGTCTACGGCCGGGAGTTCGAGATGGTCCAGCCCAGCGAAGCGGTTTACATGCTTCGTTTGGTTGACCCCGATGACCAAGATTTCATCGTGTTGAGGCTGATCGATGATCTCGTTCGCCCGAACGGCATCGGCCTCTCACCCGACGAGCAAGCGCTCTATGTGAACGACAACGGCGATAAAAAAATATGGGCGTATCCCATCCCCGAACCCGGCAGCGTCGGTGAGGGTCGTCTACTCAACGACCTGGCCGATCTCGGCGGACCGGACGGGATGACGGTCGGCCCGCGGGGACGCATCTATACAACGATTTACGGCAAGGGCGTGCTGATCCTCTCGCCCGAGGGCGAGCGGTTGGGATTCATCGAGACCGGGCCACAGACGACCAACTGCGCGTTCGGGGCCGACGGCAAAACGCTGTACGTCACCGCGGAGAAGAGCCTGAAACGGATCGTGCTCAACACGGGCGTCGACGCCGAGTGAGCGGGGCGGTACCCACACACAGAAGCCCACGTTCGGCGAACGTGGGCTTCGGGGGAGCGTCCGATGGGAGTTGAGGCGAGAGGTGTCAGTTGATCGATGCGCCGCTCCAGAGTTTGGAGAACTGCTCGCAGTGGATGATGAGGGTCTGGTAGTCGGACAGGTCGGTGCCGGCGGGGAGCGTGTACGACTGGGCGCCCTTGTGGCTCTTCAGCGCGGCGATGCGGAGTGAGCCTTGCGTGGCGTTCTTGCCGTTGAGCTCGCCCAGCGGCTTGGGCGAAAGGAAGAGCTTGAGGTCGGGGGCCTTCTTGGTTTTGAACTTGCTGTCGAGTTGGATGGTCAGGGTGTCGCCGTCCTGGACGATGGACCAGGAGCCCTTGGCTTTGTAGCTCTTCTTGGTCCAGGTGCCCGAGTCGAGCGTGTTGGCGGCGAGGGCCGAGCCGGCGACGAGGGCGACGAGCAGGGCGGTGAGGGTCCGGTAGGGGGTGATGGTTTTCATGCTTGCTCAACGCGGGACGAGCGGTGGTTTATTTCTCCGGATGGCGAAATACCCCGGGCCACACCCGTCCCAAGATTCGGGGAAGGGCATCGACCGGCGGTCGCGGATCGCAGACTGTGTCCCGCGGTCGGTCACGACTGAAGTGATCAAGTGGCAGACTCACGCCTGCCCGACGAGGCGGTAGCGGAGGCCGAGGTTGAGGATTTTCTGAAGCAGTTGGGGGTAGTCGACGCCGGCGTGCTCGGCGGACTCGGCGAAGTCTTCGCCGTACATCAGCTGGGGGTTCGGGTTGGCTTCGAGGAGGAAAGCTTGGCCGTCGGGGGCGATGCGGAAGTCGAGGCGGGCGTAGCCCGAGAGCTGGAGGGCGCGGTAGACGCGCTTGGCGAGCTTGGGCAGCTCGGCGGCGGTGTTGCCGGGCAGGTCCTTGGCGGGGGCGGTGGTGAGGCCGATCTTCTTCTGGTAGTCGTCGTCCCACTTGATCTTGCCGGTGGCGATCTTGGGAGCGCCCTCGCGGAGGTTGTTGAAGTGCAACTCCCAAAGGGGGAAGGTCTGGAGGCGTTCGTTGCCGAGGACGCCGACGTAGACCTCTCGGCCGTCGATGTAGCGCTCGACGATGGCGTCGGTGCGGAGCTGACGGTGGACGAAACGGACGCGCTCGAAGAGCTTGTCTTCGTCGTGGACGACCGAGGCCTGGGCGATGCCGAGGCTGCCCTCTTCGGTGAGGGACTTGACGATAAGGGGAAAGGCGAGGCGTTTGGGCTTGCGGAGCTTGGCGGTGGGTTTGGCCAGGGGGAAGACGTGGAAGGCGGGGACGGGGATGCGGTGGTGCCGACAGATCATCTTGGCGACGGCTTTGTTGTGGGCGAGCATGAGGCCGCGGGGGTTGCAGCCGGTGGTGGGCAGGCGGATGGCTTCGAGGTAGGCGGCGACGTGGGCGTCGAACACGCCGACGCCGGCGAACTCTTCGAGGAGGTTGAAGGCGAGGTCGGGCTGAAGGGCGTCGACGGCTTTCTGGACGACGCCGAGGTCCGCGCCGATGCCGATGGGCCAGACGGTGTGGCCGAGGTCGCGGAGGGTGGCCATGACGTCGAACTCGGTTTTGAAGGGCGCGACCTCGGTGTCGCTCAGGCCCTCGACCGAGTCGGGGGGGATGAGGGTTTCGTGGACGAGGAGGAGGATGCGGAGGGGTTTCATGGGGAAAAGCAGAAAAAGAAGCAAATTAGAAGAGCAGAAGCACTGCGTTCGATTCGGTTTGCGGATTCATTTTTTGGTTTTCTACTTTGCTGTTTTCTGCGGTTCTACAGAGCCACCGGGTGATGCCCCGCCAAGAGGTAGTTCATCGTCTGGACGGTGACCATCATCATGGCCTCGTTGCGGGCGCGGGTCTCGGGAACGGCGAGGCGGAGGTTGAGTTCTTTGCTGCGGTCGATCATGTCGCGGAGGACCTGGTCGACGGCGTAGGCGTGGGCGCCGGTCCAGCGGGCGACGCCGTCGCGGAGGTCGGGGCGGACGCGGCGGAGGAAGCCGGCGGCGGCGGGGCGGTGGGCGAAGCGCGGCTCGGCGGAGAAGATCTTGAGGAGGTCGGCGTCGTAGAAGTCGGGGAACTCGTCGGCGTAGCGCAGGCGTTTGGCGCGGTAGTGCTCACGCAGGGTGCGGCGGTCGCGGGAGAGCGGTTCGACCTGACGCCGGCTGCGGACGGGGGCGGGGGCGTCGGAGTCGGCGATCTCGCGCATGAGCTCGTCGACGTATTCGAGCTTGGCCATCGCCGGCCAGCCGAGGTATTCGCGCCGCCAGCGCGAGCTCGGCGTGAGCCAGACGGCGAAGGTCTCGGCGAAGTCCTCGGCGGGGTGGGCCTGGGCGTACCAGCCGTCGAGGTGGGTGACGAAGCGGCGGGAGCTGGGCCGGGGTTTGTAGGTGTCGGGGTAGGGGGCGGCGAACGAGCCGAAGAGTTCACGCCAGCGCTTGCGGCGGTGGAGGCGGTAGGCGGTGTCGATGCAGTGGCCGGCTTCGTGGCGGAGGATGCGGAGGCAGGACGCCTCGGTGCCGCCTTCGACGTCGAGCATCTGCTTTTTTTCGAGCTTCATCAGCCGATTGTGGGCGAGGTAGAACGGGACGGCGATGCCGGGCACGCCGTCGGGGCTGAACCACTCGCTGGAGAGCCAGCAGTGGGGGCGGAAGCGGGTGAGGCCTTTGTCGGCGAGTTCGGCGTAGAGCCGGTCGATGCGGCGGGCGAGCGGGCCGGTGATTTTTAGTTTGAGGTCGCAGAAGCGCAGGTCGAGCAGGGCGTCGTCGGCGAGCGACGACCAGCGGCGGCGGGCGGGAGCGGAGCGGGCCGGCATGGCGCCACTATAAAAACTCTGGCGGATCGATTGCCGAGTGGGGTGGGCGCGGGTCAATCGTCGGTTGCGTCGAGTAGCTCCTGGATGAACCCCGAGCCGCCCGACGGGTTTTGTTGGCCGAGCCAGTCGCGCAGGAGTCGGCGGCAGTCGTCGCGGAGGACACCGGCGGTGAGGCGAGGCATGCGTTTGGGGTCGGACAGGCGGGCGACACCGCCGTTGGCCGGGGCTTCGAGGCCGTAGATCACGTGGGCGACGTTGAGTTCGAGGGCGGCGCCGAGGCACATGGCGCAGGGTTCGAGGGTGGTGACAAGTGTCAGGCCGTCGGCGATCGGCTGCCCGGGTCGGCCGGCGTTGGCGAGGGCGACCATCTCGGCGTGGCGGGTGCGGTCGCCGGTGGAGCGGCCCTGGTTCCAGCCGCGGGCCAGCACGGCCTGGCGTGTTGGATCGACCAGCACCGATCCGATGGGCACCTCGCCGAGTCGTGCCCCTTCGATGGCGGTATCGATGGCGGCCCGCATCCAGTCGCGGTGCAGCGCGGCGTGATCTGCCTGGCTCACGAAGCGGTGCCCGAGCCGAGGCGGGCCGCGGCGTCGCGGAGCCGTTGGGCGACGGCGGGCTGGCCCATGTCGCTCTTGCCGAAGCCGGGCAGGGCCCCGGCGGCGACGGCGTCGGCCTGGGCGTCGGAGTAGTTGGACACGAGCATCATCGCCGGCGGGTCGTCGGCCTCGGCGAGCGCCGCGATCATGGCCCGGCTGTCGCCGGCGTCGAACCCGCCGTCGAGGACGCGGTTGATCAGCAGCAGGCTCCGGCCGTGGGCGACGGCGTCGAGTTCACGCTGGCTGTTGACCGCGACGACCGACGCGCCGGGCAGGGCTTGCTCGGCCAGCCGCTGGAGGGATGCGCCGTCGAACCCGCAGTGGCCGACGAGCGCGACGGTGACCGAGCTGAGCGGAGGCGTGTGATCGGGTGATGATTTCATAGCAAGAGGGTATCCCGCGGCGCAGAGATTTTTTCCCGGGGCGGAAATACTCGGGGGGTGGGGCGGGTTATCTCTCTGCAAGCCGACGGAAACCAACGAACGGCCGACCGAAAAAAAATGCCCACCCCCTCAGGCTCGCGGTGACTTGCCCAAGTCCCGCGGGCTTGTTTTTTGGGCTTTGTGTGGGGCGTTCAAGGTTCAAGCCATTGCATGGTGGGTGTGTCGGTACCGTCGGGCCACACGAACTCGGCGCGGCGGTGGCCGGCGTGGTGGAGGTACAGCCAGTCGAACCGCTCGACCACGCAAGACACCACCGCGAAGTGCCGGCGTCCCGTTTGGGTTTCGGGTTCGGTCGGCACCCGGCCGCGGACGTCGGGCGGGAGGTTGGGGCTGGGGCCGTCGGCTTGGCGGCCCGGCGTGCGGGGCGCGAGGTAGCAGCGTCGGCTGCTGAGTGACGACGCTTTCCAGCGTTCGTCGGCGAGGGCGTCGTCGGTGTGGACGGTGACGCGGCCGGTGGCGCGGAGCTGGACCTTGGCGGGGCCGTCGTAGAACAGCCAGGCGGCGTTTGGCCGTTGCCGGAGGTGATCGATCTTTTCGGCGCGGGCGTCGGTGTGGCAGACCAGGCGGCGCTCGCGGCGCGAGGCTTGACGCAGCACCACGATCCGGGCCCGGGGCAGGCCGTCGCCGTCGACCGTGCACAGGGCGGGCAGGTGGAACGGCGGCTTGGCGGACTGCGTCGCGGCCTCGAGGTGGGTCCAGAGGTGGTCCAGGACGTCGGGCAGCGCGTCGGTTTCGAAAGACATGACAGGGAGGGGATATGGCGAGCGGTCAGCCGATGGACCGGGCCAGCGCTTTGAGTTCGTTGAGCGCGGCCATGTCGTCGCGTCGGCCGAGGCGGTCGAAGCTGCCGACGAGGTTCTGGATGAGGCGGACGAGCCAGGTGTCGTGGCGGGCGGGCGGCAGCAGCGCGTCGTCGCGCACCACGGCGCCGCCGGCGACGGTCTCGATCCGGGTAAACGCTTCCTCGCGGGTGAGCAGCTTGCCGCCGTGGAAGGGGTCGATCAGCGTCGGCGGCCCGTGGTCGCGGTCGTGGACGGCGGCGAGGAAGTGGCCCGGGGCGTTCACGCCACGCACCCGCAGGCCCAGGGGTTCGAGCACGGCTTTGTAAACCAGCGTCAGCGTGATCGGCAGGCCGCGCTTGGTGTCGAGGACGCGGTGGAGGTAGCTGTTGTCGGGGTGGTAGTAGTCGTCGGTGTTGCCGGCGAACCCGGCCTCGTCGAACAGGACCGCGTGGGCGTGGGCGAGCAGGGCGGGGGGGTGGTCGCTTTGGGTCCGGTCGGCGATGGTTTGCGAGAGCCGTTGGAGTTCCCGTTCCACCGCATCGGCGTCGGCGTCGGGGTGTTGGTGCATCGACACCGCCACGGCACACCGCACCAGGCCCCGCGTCGTGTCGACGGCCTCGAGCGAGCGGGCCAGCGTGTCGAACGCCTCGGGCCTGCAGTGCAGCGGGGCGGGCGGCGGAGTCGGGGGGACGGGGTTCATACCGCGGACGCCTCGGCGGACTTGACGGCACGCTCGGCCGTCTTGCGCAGCTTGCGGGCGTGGAGGAACGACCGCACCCCGATGACGACGTAGATGAGGCTGGCGATGCCGGTGTTCTGGAAGGCGAAGAGCTTGCGGACGCTGCCGTTGTTGATCAACTCGTTGCTGGCTTCGTACACCATGTAGCCGCCCAGGAGCAGGGCGAGAGCCAACGCGCCGTGGATCACGTGCTTACGCAATTTCTCGGCGAAGGAGACGAACCCGAGCAGCAGGAACAGCCCGCCCACGAACGCGGGGATCAGGGCGGTGATGTGCCCGTTGCCGCTGAGCAGCCAGGACACCACGCCGATGAGGTTGAGGGTGAGCCCGAGGGCGACGGTCCACAGGGGCATGGCGTACTTTTTCATCACGGTCTCGGCGGAGGGTTCGGTGGTCTGGCCGGTCGCCGAAGTGTAGCGGCGGTCAGTCCCGCGTGGCGATTGCGGCGAGTTGTTGGACGTAGGCGCCGGGCAGGCCGTGATGCCGGGCGCCGCGGAGAATCGCGTCGAGGTAGCGGCGCGACGGCGGCGTCGGCCCGGCCGGGTCGGGGGACGCGAAGTAGGTCCACGCCTCGATCGACTCGCCCGCCTCGTCCACCACGACGACCCGCTCCCGGCGGTACATGCCCTCGGCCACCGCCTCGTACACGTCCAGCGACGCGAGGTCGGCGTCGTTCACGGCGTACACCACGCCGTGGACGCCATCGGTCTGGTTGTCTCTCTCGTGGGGCTCCACGCTGGCGACGCCCCCCGCCCAGTCGCCCTCCGACGCCACCGGGAAGGTCAGCCGGTGGCCCGGGAGCACGGCCCGAGTGACCACCCGCGACGCGGGGCAGCGCCGCCGCATCTGAACCGGCTCGAGGTTCGAGCCGTAAGCGAAATAGAGGTGTTCGGACATGGTTCGACACGCCGGCCGAGGGCTGGGGCTATGATCTTGGTTCTCACTCGTGATTGCCAACCCGTTCTGGAGTTTTGCTTTGAAGCCTGACTTGTTGCCGTGCCTGGCCGCGATCGCCGCCGGGCTGACCCTGCTCGCCCCCGCCCCGGCCCCCGCGGAGCCCGCCGAAGCCGAGACACACGAACACCAAGGACACGACCACGACCACACCCACGGCGATGCCGCGGCGACGGACGGATCCGCCGAAGCCGCCACGGCCGAGGAAACTTCCGGTGGCGAAACCGCCGAGGGTGAGGGCGACGGATTCGCCAGCGACCTCGAGCGGATCAGCTACGCCATCGGCCTCGACATCGGCGGCAGCTTCCGCACCCAGGACATCGAGATCGACCCCGAGCTGATGGCCGAGGCCCTCGCCGCCGCCTACCGCGCCGAAGAGGTCCGCATGACCGACGAGCAGGCGGTGGCCGCCATCCAGTCGTTCCAGATCGCGATGCAGCAGAAGCAGTTCGAGGCCCAGATGAAAGCTCAGGAAGAAGCCGTCGCCGCCAACACCGCCGCGTCCGAAACCTTCTTCGCCGAGAACAAGGACAAAGAAGGCGTACAGGTCACCGAGTCGGGGCTGCAGTACCTCGTCACCGAGGCGGGCGACGGCGACAAGGCCGGCCCGGCCGACAGCGTCACCGTCCACTACCGCGGCAAGCTGCTCGACGGCACCGTCTTCGACTCGTCCTACGACCGCGGTGAGCCGGCCACCTTCCCCATCGCCGGCGTCATCCCCGGCTTCGCCGAGGGCCTGCAGCTCATGCCCGCCGGCTCCAAGGGCACGCTGTTTATTCCCGGCGAACTGGCCTACGGCCCCAACCCGCCGCCGGGCAGCCCCATCACCCCGATGGCCGCGCTCGTCTTCGACGTCGAGGTGATCGAGGTCGTATCTCCCCCGGAAGCGGAGCCGGACCCCTCCGAGTTGCCCGCGCTCGGCGACTGACCGTTGGCCGAAGCGCATCGACAACCGAGACCACTCAGAGCCCGCGGCGTCACGTCCGCGGGCTCTTGTTTTAGAATGACAGAATGCGTGAACTGACCCTGCCCGCTCCGCTGCTGCTGCTGCCCGGCCTCGGCGCCGACGGCGACCTCTTCACCGCCCAACGCCAAGGGCTCGGCGACGCGGTGTCCACCCCGGCCTGGATCGCGCCGAGGGACCCGCGCGAGGGCCTGTCGGACTACGCCGCCCGCTGGGCCGAGCGGATCAACCCGGCCGTCGCCGAGTTCGGCAGCGACCGGCCGTGGTTCCTGGGCGGGATGTCGATGGGCGGGATGATCGCGCTGGAGATGGTCCCGCACCTGGAGCGGACGCCGGCGGCGGTGTTGTTGATCTCCTCGTGCCGGTCGGACGCGGCGCTGCCGAAGCTGATCAAGATCGCCGGGGCGCTCACGGCCAAGGCCCCGGCCCGTTTCGTCGCGATGGGCGTCAAGCTCGGGGCGATCCCCTTCGGCGTCCGCGACGGCGCGGACGACGACGGCACCAAGCTCCTGGTCCGGATGGCCAGGTCCACCGATCCCGACCACCTCAAGTGGGCCATCGGCGCGACCGGCGAGTGGACCTACCCCGGCCCGCCCGAGTCGTTCACCCGTAACGGCGAGGCGATCGACTTCCCCCCCGTGTTGCAGGTCCACGGCCGCGACGACTGGCTGATCCCCTGCCGAGAAGACGATTGTGATCGGGTCGTCGAGCACGGCCGGCACCTGATCAACCTCAGCCACCACCACACGGTGAACCGCTGGCTCTACGATCACGTCACCCGCCTCTGCGGCATCGACGAATCCAAGGAACCGCGGATCGAAGACCCCGACTCCACGGTGATGCGCCGGCCCGAGTTGGCGGCGCGGTATTGAGTGTCCCGGCCCCATGTTTAACGGGTGCGGCGCAGCCGCCCCTGTCGGGGTGACGACGGACCGCGGGACGCTGCGCGTGACCCGCTAAACGTTGGTCTGGGGGGTTGTGATCCAGGTCGTACACGCAAGGCTCACGCCCACGCCGCGCGGTGCAGGCGACGCAGCGCATGCGGGTTCGACAGCACCGCGATCTGCTCGGGGCGCTCGAGGTTGGAGAGCCCCCGCTCCTGGGCCGCGTCGATCGCCGCGGCGACGTTCACGGTCGTCTCGAACGGCTCGCGGTTCGCCGCCAACGCCGCCAGGTGGAACCGGCAGAACGACGGGTCACGCACCACCCGGTCCATCGGGTGCTCCTCGGACACCGCGTCCGCCACCGCCTGGGTGCGTCGCAGCGCCAGCTGGTGCAGGTGCAGCACCCGCGGCTTGTCGTGCTCCTCGGGGATCATCAGCAGCCGGTGCTTACGCAGCCACGTCCCGACGGTCACGCTCGAGAGCATCACCGACACCGGGATCGACACCACCAGCCCCAGCAGCACCGGCAACGCCCAGACGAACAGCGGCGGCGCCAGCCACCACACCGCCGCCCCGGCGGCTACGCCGCCGACCGTGTGTTTCCAGTGGTTGCGGGCCGCGTCGCCCCAACCCACGGCCGACTCGTCGCGCTGCTGGGCGTTCCACTTCACGCTCCGCCCCAGCAGCGTGTTCACCACGAACGTCGTGTGGTACACCATCATCAGGGGCGCGATCAGTACCGACACCGCCACCTCGATCACCGCCCCGAGCACCGCCTGCAGCTCGCCGCCGTGCGCCCGCATCACGTCGGGCCGCTGCAGCACCAGGCACACCGCGTAGAACTTGGGGATCAGCAGCATCGCCATGACGGCCGTGAACAACAGCGCGCCGACCACCCACGGGCTCACCGCGGCGTAGGGGTCGCTGAGCGTGTCCCCCGAGACGAACACCGCCACCAGCCCCATCAGCATAAACGCCAGCCACAGCGGCGAGGCGAGGTACGACATGACGCCCATGCCCAGGTGGATGCGCGACATCGCGTGGTAGCCGCGGGTGAAGACGAGCCGGATGTGCTGCATGTTGCCTTGGCACCAGCGCTGGTCGCGGATGGCGTAGTCGACGAGCGTGGTGGGGCACTCCTCGTAGCTGCCGTCGAGGTCGTAGGCGATCACGACCTTGAACCCCGCCTTGCGCATGAGCGCCGCCTCGACGAAGTCGTGCGAGAGGATCTCGCCGCCCAGCGGCGGCTTGCCGGGCAGGATCGGCAGGCCGCAGTGCTCGATGAAGGGCTGGACGCGGATGAGCGCGTTGTGGCCGTAGTAGTTGCCGTCCAGGTGGGTCCACGCGCCGAAGCCGACGTTGAAGACCTCGCCGTAGACCGACGCGGCGTACTGCTGGCAGCGGGCGAAGAAGGAGCTGCGGTTCACCGGCTGGGGCGGGACCTGGAGGATGCCCACGTCGGGGGCGGCGTGGGCGCGGTGGACCATCTCGACGACGGTGCCGCCGTCCATGACGCTGTCGGCGTCGAGGGTGAGCATGAAGGTGTAGCCCGAGCCGAAGCGTTCGCACCAGTCCTCGATGTTGCCGGACTTGCGGGCCTTGTTCTTGTGCCGGCGGCGGTAGTAGACGCTGGCGTCCAGGCCTTCGTCGGCGAGGGTGTCCAGCAGGGCGCGGAGCTGGGTTTCTTCCTCTAGCCAGACGGTCGGGTCGGTGGTGTCGGAGAGGACGTAGGTGTCGAAAGCCGGGGTGTAGCCCGCCGCGTCGATCGAACGGAGCATCGCCTCGACGCCGGCGAAGACGCGGACGCTGTCTTCGTTGTAGATCGGCATCAGGATCGCCGTCCGCGGCAGTTCTTCCGGGGGCAGGTGCTCGGTCAGCTCGGTCTTGACCTTGAACACGGCGTTGGGCGAGCGGCGGAGCATCTGCAACAGCCCGATCGTCGCGGTCCAGAAGCCCTGGGCGACCCACAGGAACAGCACGCAGAACAGCAGCCAGAGCGCGACGGTTGCGGGATTAACACCGCCGCCCCCGGAATCTGAACCGCCGCGGAACACGACGTGGGCGAATCCGACCGAGCCGAGGTAGGTCGTGGCGAACACGGCCAGCAGCAGCCCGACGCGGGAGAACAGCGCCCCCGTGGCGGTGTGGAGCATCCGGGGCACGGGGCTGGGCGGGACGCGGTCGGTCACCGACGTAATTTATCGAGCTCGGTCTTGTTTAGCGAAGCGGACCGCAGTATTTTGAACATTCCTTCCGCCGGAGTGAGAATTTGAAGAGTTACGTAAAATTTCTGGGTTGTGCGGCCGTCTCGGCCGCTTCGATGGCGGTTTTGCCGTCTGCACACGCCCTCATCATCGACGACTTCAGCGTCGGACCGATTGTGCTGACCGACACAGAGGCTTTCGGGGTTGTGTCGGAGGTGCAGACCGGGCTTGACCCCGCTCGTGTCGCCGGCGGTTCACGGGCGATCACGTTCGAAGCGCTCGATGTCTCCTTCCCCTTCGATACGGCGGGTTCGGTGACCGTGGCGGTGGCGACGGACGGCGGCGGGGCCTTGCAGCACACTCCGGATCCCGGCTTCACGGCGGCGAATTTTTTCGTGAACTACGGCAACACCGACTTGGGCCAGTCGCCGATCTCACTCGACTTCCTGACCAACGGAGCCGACAGGTTGCGTTTCGAGTTCAACTTCACGACCGCGTTTATCACCCCGGTCGTGCCCACCGTGGCGTTTGACTTACTGCTTGATTCAGGAGGCGGTTCGGCGCTCGACTTTGTCATCTTTGAGAGTGTGAACGCCCCGACAACGGTGGATGTCTTGTTTTCCGACATCCTGGCCTTAAACCCCGATTTCGACCTCACCGACGTCACGGGATTGACGTTCGGTACGTCCAACGGCACCCTCGATGGGCCGTTCGAGTTGGCTTCGATCCGGGTGGTGCCCGAGCCGACCGCGGTGCTGGTGATGGCCCCGTGCGTCTTCGGTTTGATGCGGCGGCGCCGCGACGGGCAGCGGCCGTAACACAGTCAGGCTTCGGCGGCGGGCTGGGGTGTGCCCGGCTCGGCTTCCGCTTTCAGCTTGCGCAGCGACTTGTCGGCGGCGGGGATGACCCAGCGGTAGGTGCCGCTCCAGAACTCGCCCCGCAAGACCCCCGGCAGGTCGCCTAGCGGCTGGCGGTGCATCTCTCGGCGTGGCCAGACGGGGAGCAGGCCGTTGGGGTAGCCGTTCAGACGCTCGGCCAGCGAGCGGATCAACGCGTCGGCGTCGGCCAGGGCTTCGGGGTGTCGGTCGAGGAGTTCGCCTAGGTGCAACGCCAGGGTCGCGGCGACGCGGTCGCCGGCGTCGGGCAGGCCGAGTTGTGCCGGCAGCGCTTCGGTCCAGCGGTCCAGGGCTTCGAGCATCGCCGCGACCCGCTTGGGCGGGTCGGTGAGTTCCGGGTCGATCCGGGCGTCGAGGGTCCGGGCGTGTTGCTCGGCGGCCGCGTCGCCCACGCCCAGGGTGTGGAGGTAAGCCCGGACCCGCAGCTGGGCTTCTTCGCCCGGCGCGGTGCAGGGAGAAGGGGCGGTCGTGTGGGGGGGATCAGGGGACGCGGCGTCGGTTCCGGGTGTGGGGGGACTTCCGGGGGCGGTGTTGCTGCCGGGGGCGGCGTTGCTTCCGGGGCGAGCCAAGCGGGGCGGGGGGGTCACGGCAGGTCCCATCGGTACAGCCAGGTCTCGGTGAGGGCGTCGCCGTCCTTGTCACGCAGGGTCGCCCGCAGCTCGACGGGCTTCTCGCCCTCGGCCCGGACGTCGAAGAACAAGCGGTACGCGTCCGTGAACCGGTTGTACTGGATGGTGGGCTGCTTCACGAGCTCGCCGCGGCCGACGGTGACGTCGGCGCGGACGATCGTGCCGTTGGGCAGGGCGCTGCCGGGGGCGGTGTCGATGAGGAATCGGCCGACCGGTCGGCCGTCGGCGTCGTCGAGCGTGACGGTGCGGACCAAACTCTTGCTGTTGGCCGACTCGGTGCCGTCGCTCAGGACGGTGCGGGTCGAGACCCAGGGGATGGTGTTGCTGCGGTCGGTGGGGCGGGGGTCGCGGGTGAAGTCGAGGGCGTAGGACAGCTCGAGTTCGGACCCGGCCGAGAGCGAGTCGGCGTCGGCGGGAACCCAATAAGCCCCGATGTTGTCGATGCCCTCGTCGTCGGTGGCGATCTCCAGGAGCTCGACCCAGCCCTCACCCCAGTCGTTGCGCGGCTGGACCCAGACGCTGGGGCGGATCTGCATCTCGGTTTCGAGGTCTTGGTAGTGGGTGAAGTCGCGGTCGCGCTGGACGAGGCCGAAGCCGCGGGGGCTGGTCATCTTGAACCGGCTGACGGCGAGGCGGGGGGGGTTGCGCAGGGGACGCCAGTCGAGCGAGCCGTCGGCGTGCTGCATGAGCAGGCCGTCGGAGTCGTGG
>JBCBSA010000034.1:0-13476 GCA_039819425.1 Planctomycetota bacterium | reverse complement strand
CGGCGGAGCGGGCGCGGGAGCTGGAGAAGGGCGAGCACTTCAAGGTCGACCCGAAGCACCGGGACCTGGAGCTGACGGCGGCGGGTCGGCGGCGGGTGGACGAGCTGTGCGCCGATCTCCAAGGGCCGTGGCGGGGGCAGCGGTTCCGGCGGGAGATGATGCATCAGGCGTTGACGGCGAGGCACCTGTTTCTGGCGGGGGACCAGTACGTGGTGCAGGAGGGGAAGGTGGTGATCATCGACGAGGCGACGGGCCGGCTGATGCCGGACCGGACGTGGCGGGCGGGGCTGCATCAGGCGGTGGAGGCGAAAGAGGGGGTGGAGGTTCAGGGGATGGCGCAGACGCTGGCGGCGGTGAGCTTCCAGCGGTTCTTCCGGATGTACCGGAGCCTGGCGGGGACGACGGGCACGGCCTGGGGGGACCGGGCGGAGGTGTGGCGGACGTACCGGATGCACACGGTGCGGGTGCCGACGCACGAGCCGTCGCGGCGGGTGGTGGATCGGCGTCGGCCGATGCGGTCGATCGAGGCGAAGTGGCGGGCGGTCACGGCGGCGGCGGCGGAGCACCACGCGGCGGGTCGCCCGGTGCTGGTGGGGACGCGGAGCGTGGAGGACAGCGAGCTGCTGAGTGGGTTGTTGTCGGAGGCGGGGCTGCCGCACGACGTGCTGAACGCGCGGAGCCACGAGCGGGAGGCGGCGATCGTGGCCGAGGCGGGCCAGCCGGGGCGGGTGACGGTGGCGACGAACATGGCGGGGCGGGGGACGGACATCAAGCTGGGCCCGGGCGTGGCGGAGCGGGGGGGGTTGGTGGTGATCGCGACGGACCGCCAGGAGTCGCCGCGGGTGGATCGGCAGCTGGTGGGGCGGGCGGCGCGGCAGGGCGACCCGGGGTTGGCGGTGGAGGTGACGAGCCTGGACGACCACGTGCTGAAGCGGTTTGCGCCGCGGCTGCGGCGGGTGCTGCGGGCGGCGTACCCGCTGCTGCCGGGGGCGGTGCTTCGGCGGGCGGCGTCGTACGCGCAGCGGCGGGCGGCCCGGCTGGGGACGCACCAGCGGCGGCAGGTGCAGCTGCGTGACGAGCACCTGGCCGATCAGACGGGTTTCTGATCGGTTTCTACGGGATGCCCCGCGGGGTTTGGTGAGCTGGGGGATGAAGGCCGGGGTGAAATTCGGATTAATTGTCGGATCGTCGTGCATGTGACATTGCGTCTGGCCGGATTCGAGGTAATGTTGTGGGGCCTGTAGTTTTTCGTTGAGGGAGTCCCGTGAGAGGCGGGGCTGTTGGTTTGTGTCAACGTGAGTCTCGGTGGGGCCGTGCTTATCCGCACGGCGAGGTGGTTTGGGCGGCTGTCCCATCATCGCGGCCCGACGGGCCGGAAGGAATCCGATTGTGAGCGAGCATGAGCGTGCGGAGAAAGACGGGGTCAAGGTCTGGTTCGGGGGGCTGGACCCGGGGCTGCGCCGGCTGGTTCGGCGGTGGATGCGGCGGGACTTCCTGCGGGCGGGGCGCGGGACGGGGGCGGGGTCACTTTCGGGGTCACTTCCGGGGGCCGTCCCGGGGGGGGGTGCGGTTGGAGCCGTGTGAGCCTCGGCTGCTGATGGCGGGGGACGTGCTGTTTGCGCTCAACGCCGGAGGCCCGACGCTGACCGACGCGACCGGGCAGGTGTGGACCGCCGACACCGGCTTCTTCAACGGCTCGGCCCAGAGCGACACCTACGACACGGACAACGCGATCGACCTGTCCGACCCGTCGATCCCCGACGGCACCGACGTCCGGCTGTTCCAGACCGAGCGGTGGGACCGCAGCGAAGGCGAGGAGCTCGCCTACGCCTTCGACCTGGCCGACGGCACGTACCGGCTGGACGTGTACTTCGCCGAGATCTACCACGGCACGCAGGACCCCGGCGACCGCGTCTTCGATGTCGAGGTCGAGGGCCAGACCGCGCTGAACAACTACGACGTCGTCGACGCGGTCGGCGGCTACACCGGCGTGGTCGAGAGCTTCGAGGTCGAGCTCGACGACGGCCAGCTGAACCTGCGCTTCCTCCGCGAAACCCAGAACCCGGCGGTCAAGGCGATCCGGGTGGTGAGCGTAGCCGAGCCCGATCCGGTTGCGCCGGAGGTCGATGTCGACGGTCCGACGGGCGACGGCGCGTTCGCGGCCGAGTTCACGGCCGGCGGCGGAGCGGTGTCGATCGTCGCGCCGGACGCCACGCTGACGGACGCGGACTCGGCGACGCTGGCTTCGCTGACGGTGACGCTGGACGCGACGCCGGACGGCGCGGGCGAGGTGCTGGCGGCGGACACGTCGGGCACGTCGATCGCGGCTTCGTATGACGGGGGCGTGCTGAGTCTGACGGGCGAGGCGTCGGTGGCGGACTACCGGGCGGTGCTGGGGACGGTGACCTACGACAACGTGGCGGCCGAGCCGACGCTGGGGCTGCGGACCGCGAGCTTCGTGGCCAACGACGGTGCGTTGGACAGCGCCGCGGCGTTGGCGGTGGTGGACGTGCAGCCCGAGCCGGACCCGGTCGCGCCGGTGTTGGACCTCAACGGGGCCGGGGCGGGGACGAACGCGTCGGCGTTGTTCGTGGGCGGCGGCGACGCGGTGGCGCTCGCGCCCCAGGCGACGCTGACGGACGCGGACTCGTCGACGCTGGCGTCGCTGACGGTGACGCTGGACGCGGCACCCGACGGGGCGTCCGAGGTGCTGTCGGCCGACGTGGTGGGCACGGGGTTGACCGCCGTGTACGCCGACGGGGTGCTGACGGTCAGCGGCACCGCCACGGCGGCCGCGTATCAGGCGGTGCTGCGGTCCGTGGCCTACGCGAACACGGCCGACCCCCTGACCGAGGGGCCGCGGGCGGTGTCGGTCGTGGTGAACGACGGGACGCTCGACAGCAACGCCGCCGCGGTCGCCGTGGACGTCGCGTTGCCCGAGCCGCCGGCCGAGTCGGTCGTGCTCTACGCCGTACACCCCGGCGCGGGCTTCACCGACAGCTCGGGCCAGGTCTGGACGCCGGACGACGGCTTCTTCAACACCGACGCCGAAAGCAACAACTTCACCAGCCCGCCCGCGATCGACTTGTCCGACCCGTCCCTGCCCGAGGGCACCGACGAGCGGCACTTCCGCAGCGAGCGCTGGGACCCCGACTCCGGCGAAGAGCTGACCTATTCCTTCGACGTCGAGGACGGCACGTACCGCATCGAGCTGTATTTCGCCGACATCTACTCGGGCACGCAGGACCCCGGCGACCGCGTCTTCGACGTCGAGATCGAGGGCCAGACCGTGCTCGACGACTTCGACATCGTTGACGAGGTCGGCGGCTACACCGGCGTGGTCAAGACCTTCGAGGTCGAGGTCAGCGACGGCCAGGCCACCGTCACCTTCCTCCACGAAGTCGAGAACCCGGCGATCAAGGCGATCCGCGTCTCGACCGTCGGCCCGCCGGTGCCCGACCCGGTCGCCCCGTCGGTCGATCTCAACGGCGACGCGACGGGTACGGGCTTCGCCGCCGCCTTCCTCGCCGAGGCCGGGCCGGTGTCCGTCGTCGGGTCTGAGGCGGCGATCGTCGACACCGACTCGCCGACCCTCCGATCGCTGACGGTTACGCTGACCAACCCGCTCGACGGCGCGAGCGAAACCCTCGACGTCGACACCGGCGGCACGGGCCTCCTGGCGACGTTCGCCGACGGCACGCTGACGCTGTCGGGCGAGGCGTCGGTCGCCGACTACCAAGCGGTGCTGCGCACGGTCACCTACGACAACGCCGAGGCCGACCCCGACCTGACGCCGCGGACGATCTCGTTCGTGGCCAACGACGGGGCGCTCGACAGCGCCGCGGCGGTCGCCACCGTGACCCTGACCGACGACGCGTTGCCGCCGGTCGCCCCGGCGCTGGACCTCAACGGCGGCGGTGCGGGCACGGGCTTCGCCGCCACGTTCGCCGAAGAGCTCGACGCCGTGGCCATCGTCGCGCCGACCGCGACGCTGACCGACACCGACTCGGGCACGCTCGAGTCGCTGACCGTCACCATCACCAACCCCGCCGACGCCCCGCTCGAAGTCCTCGCGGCCGACACCACGGGCACGCCGATCCAGGCCGACTTCGCCGACGGCACGCTGACGCTCACCGGCACCGCGTCGGTGGCCGACTACCAAGCGGTGCTGCGTACGGTCACCTACGAAAACACCCAGACCGACCCCGACAACCAGAACCGGCTGATCACGTTCGTCGCCCACGACGGCACGCTCGACAGCAACCTCGCCGTCGCCACCGTCGCGGTCACCGACAACGGCATCCCGGGCCCGGGCCTGCTGGCGGCCGACGTCACCGAGGCCGACCTCGGCGACGTGCAGACGGGCGCGGTCGGCCGTGTCACCGTGGCCCTCCGCAACGACGGCCGACCCGGCGACGACGACGTTGTCATCAGCGCCATCGACGTCGTCGGCCCCGACGCCGACGCCTTCGGCGTCCTCCTGCCCGACGGCCTGACCGAGCCGATCGCCCTCGCCGTCGGCGAAAGTTTGGCGCTGACCGTTTACGTCCAGCCGACGGCCGCCGGCGCGCTGTCGGCCGAGCTGCGGCTCACCAGCGACTCGCTGGCGGGTCTCGTGTCGGTGTCGCTCCAGGCCCAGGCCGTCGAGCCGGTCGCCGTCGACTTCAGCGGCGGCTTCGTCGCCGGGCTCAACGCGGTCACCCCCACCACGCTGCAGTGGGGCCCCGACGGCCGGCTCTACGTCGGTACCCTCGACGGGCTCATCCACGCCTACACCCTGGGCCGCTCCGGCCCCGCCCAGTACCAGGTCAACGCCTCGGAGACCCTCGACCTCGTCCAGCAGATCCCCAACCACAACGACCTCGGCGAGCCCGAACCCGACGTCAACACCCGCCTCATCACCGGCATCCTCGTCGCCGGCACGGCCGAGAACCCGATCGTCTACGCCACCTCCAGCGACCCCCGCCTGACCCGCGTCGCCGACTCGCCGACCGACACCAACTCCGGCGTGATCTCCCGCCTCGAACGGGTCGACGGCGTGTGGGAAAAAGTCGACCTGGTCCGCGGCCTGCCCCGCTCCACCGCCGACCACGCGCCCAACGGGCTCCAGATCAACCCCGTGACGGGCGAGCTGCTGGTCACCATCGGCGGCAACACCAACGCCGGCGCCCCGGCCGACTTCTTCGGCGACCTGCCCGAGTACGCCCTGTCCGGCGCGGTCGTCGCCTTCGACCTCGCCGCGATCGAGGCCCTGCCCACCCAGACCGACGCCAACGGCCAGGACTACAAACTCAACCTCCCGACCCTCGACGACCAGGACCGCCCCGGCGTCAACGACAACAACGACCCCTTCGGCGGCAACGACGGCCAGAACCAGGCCCGGCTCGTCGAAGACGGCCCGTACCGCATCTTCGCCTCGGGCCTACGCAACGCCTACGACCTCGTCTGGACCCAATACGGCCGGCTCTACACCGCCGACAACGGCCCCAACGCCTCGATCGGCTCCACCCCCGTCCCCGACGGCGACGGCAACCCCACCAACCAGCAGAACGAGGGCGGCAACACCCACCCCGACGCCCTGCACCTCCTGACCGACGGCTCCTACGCCGGCCACCCCAACCCCACCCGCGCCAACACCGGCAACACCTTCAACAACACCAACCCCCAGTCGCCGGTCTACGACGGCTACACCGAGCCGGGCGACTTCCGCCCCTCGGGTCAGGGCGACGGCGCCCTGTTCACCTTCGACGAGTCGACCAACGGCATCGACGAATACACCGCGTCGGTCTTCAACAACGCCCTCAACGGCGACCTGCTGACCGTCTCGATCAACGGCGAGCTGACCCGCCTCAAGCTCTCGCCCGACGGCACCCAGGTCATCGACAGCGAGGTCCTGTTCTCCAACGCCGCCGGCTACCCGCTCGACGTCACCACCGTCGGCGACGACCACCCCTTCGCCGGAACGATCTGGGTCACCGACCTCTTCGCCGGGCCCGGCCAGGCCGTCCGCGTCTTCGAGCCCAACGTCGACAACACCGGCAACGGCACGCCCGACGACCTCGATGGCGACGGCTTCTCCAACCAGGACGAGATCGACAACGGCACCAACCCCGAGTCCGCCGGCGACTTCCCCGCCGACAACGACAACGACTTCGTCTCCGACCTCAACGACCCCAACGACGACAACGACGCCCTCGACGACCTGGTCGACCCGTTCTACATCGACGCGGTCAACGGCAGCGGCGTGGCCCTGCCCCACGCCCTGACCTTCGACAACGACGACCTCAACCGCGGCGGCCTGCTCGACCTCGGGTTCACCGGCCTGATGACCAACGGCACGACCGACCCGCTCGACCAGTTCGACACCGCCAACCTCACCGCCGGGTCCGCCGCCGGCGTGCTCACCATCGACCGGGTCGGCGACGGCACGGCGCTCGGCTCGACCAACACCCAGGAAAACGCCTTCCAGTTCGGCGTCGACGTCGACGACAGCTCCCGGGCCTTCGTGATCCACTCCCAGATCAACTCCGTCTTCGACAACACCACCCCCGCCGCCGGTCAACGCGCCGGGATCTACTTCGGCACCGGCGACCAGGACAACTACATCTCCGTCTTCGTCGAGGGCGACGGCACGGTCAACACCGTCACCGAGGTCGGCGGCAGCCCCACGTTCGGCACCGGCGACATCCTCCCGCCCGACAGCTTCATCAACCTCAACCTGTACCTCACCGTCGACCCCGACGCCGGCACGGTCCAGGCGGCCTACAGCCTCGGCGCCGACGCCCCCGTGATCGAGCTCGCCTCGACCGAGGCGCTGCCCGCCGCGTGGCTGACCGGCGCGACCCGTCCGGCCGTGGGCGTCATCTCCACCACCGGCGGCGGCGAGAGCTACGCCGTGACCTACGACTTCATCCGCGTCGACTACCTCGAGGGCGACCCCGGCCAGACGCCCTTCGGCGGCACGCCGCACCAGGTCGGCGACGTCGTCCAGGCCGAGCACTTCGACGAGGGCGGGCCGGGCGTCGCCTACTTCGACACCGACACGACCAACAACGGCGGGTCGAACGCCCGCGCCGGCGAACAGGTCGATATCGAAGACACCGCCGACGCCGGCGGCGGCCAGAACGTGGGCTGGGTCGGCGAAGACGAATACCTGGAGTACACCTTCGACATCGCCCGGGCCGGCTCCTACGACGTGGACTTCCGCGTGGCTCAGGCCCACGGGTCCGGCGGCACCTTCCACCTCGAGTCCGACGGCGTGGACGTCTCGGGCCCGATCACGCTGCCCAACACCGGGGGCTGGCAGACCTGGCAGACCGTGACCGCCGGGGGCGTCGATCTCGAAGCCGGCGAGCAGACGCTGCGGGTCGTCTTCGACGAAAAGAGCAGCGACTCGTCCGTGGGCAACTTCAACTGGTTCCGGATCAACCCGCTGCCGGACGATCCCGATCCGCCGGCCGATAACCAGGCCCCCTTCGGCGGGACCGCCGCGACGGTGGACGAGCTGATCCAGGCCGAGCACTTCGACGACGGCGGCGCGGGCGTCGCCTACCTCGACAACGACACCGAGAACCAGGGCGACTCGAACCTGCGCTCCGGCGAAGGCGTCGACCTCGAAGCCACGGGCGACTCGGGCGGCGGCGTGAACGTCGGCTGGGTCCAGGCGGGCGAGTACCTCGAGTACACCGTCGACATCCCGGCGGCCGACACGTACAGCGTGGACTTCCGCGTGGCCCTGTCCAGCGGCTCGGGCGGGACGTTCCACCTCGAAGCCGACGGCGTGGACGTGACCGGCCCGGTCACCCTGCCCAACACCGGCGGCTGGCAGAACTACCAGACCGTCACCGTCGACGGCGTCCAGCTCGACGCCGGCACGCGGGTGCTCCGTGTCGTGTTCGACGCCCCGTCCAGCGGCAGCGACTACGTCGGCAACTTCAACTGGTTCCGCATCAATTCCCCCGGCATCGACCCGCCCGACGACGCGTTGGACCTGGGCGACTCCAACGCCTTCAACTGGGTCGACGCGGCCCCGATCCCCGGCGGCGACCGGTTCGAGGCGATGACCTTCACCGCCGACAACCTGGTCTACGTCTTCGGCGGCTTCGCCGACGACCTCACCGACAAGCTCGAGGACGGCTACGTCTACGACATCCGCAACGACGAGTGGACGCGGCTGGCCGACATGCCCACGGCCGTGAACCACCTCAACGTGGTCTACGACGAGGTGCTGAATCAGGCGTGGTTCGTCGGCGGGTTCAAGGGCGAGTTCCCGGGCGAGCCGACCGACGAGGCGTGGATCTACGACGTAGCGACCGACACGTGGTCGGCCGGGCCGGCCCTGCCCGACGAGCTGTCGAGCGGGGCGACGGCGATCGTCGGCCGCGAGCTGCACTACGTCGGTGGCTTCCCGACCCGCGACCAGGACGGCGTCACGGACCACTACGTGCTGGACTTGGACAACCTGGGCGCGGGCTGGTCGACGTCGGTCGCCGCCCCGATCGGCCGGGGCCACGCCTCGGCGGCCGTGGTCGGCGACACGCTGTACATCTTCGGCGGCCAGAACCACCACCGCAGCAGCCCGACCGACCTCGACGAGGTCTACGCGTTCGACACGGTGACCGACACGTGGTCGCGCAAGGCCGACCTGCCGTTCGTCTGGTCGCACAACGAGCCGAGCACGTTCGTCGCCAACGGCCGGGTGTTCATCGCCGGCGGCCGCAACCGCCCGGGCGACTCGTCCAACCGCAACCAGGTGAACGACTTCTACGCCTACGACCCGGAACTGGACGTCTGGATCCGGCTGCCCGAGCTGCCCGACTCGCTGCTCGCGCCGTTCCTGACGGTGGTCGACGACCCCAACGACGGCGGCGGGCCCTGCCCGGGGCCGCAGTGCGGCTGCGCCTCGTGCCAGGCCCTCTTCGGCGGCACGGGCGTCACCGGCGGGCTCAACGGCACCGACGCGACCTTCGCCGCCGACTTCGACGACGTGTGGTACACCCTCGAGGACCTGCCCGCCGACCTCGGCGAGGTCGCCGGCGGCGTGATCGACAACGTGCTCTACGCCGTCGGCGACGGGAACAACGGCACCTACGCCTACGACTTCGCCACCGGCGACTGGTCCAACGTCAACGCCGACCGCCCGGTCCCCGCCAAGGACCAGCTCGCCCAGGTCATCGACGGCAAGCTCTACGTCATCGGCGGCGTCGCCGTCCAGCAGCCCGGCCGGCCCGCCCTCGACAACGTCCAGATCTACGACCCCCAGACCAACCAGTGGTCCGCCGGCGCCGACGTGCCCATCAACGTCTTCGCCGCCCAGACCGCGCTGATCGACGGCAAGATCTACCTCAACGGCGGCGTGGTCGACGGCAACCAGACGACCGACAACACCTACGTCTACGACCCGGTCGCCGACGCGTGGACCCAGCTCGCCGACGCCCCGATCGGCCGCAACTCCGCCGCCACCGGCACCGACGGCGAAAAGATGTACATCTTCGGCGGACGCGTCGGCGGCGACTCGCCGGGCAACGGGTTCGACACCGTCCTGGTCTACGACCCGGCGACCGACACCTGGGAGTCCAGCGACGACCCCGGCAGCGACCTCGCGCCGCTCCCCCAGCGCCGCGGCGGCATCGTCAACGCCCCGTTCGTCGGCGGCGAGTTCTACGTCATCGGCGGCGAGACGGACGACGACCCGTCGGCCAACGACGTGGGCCTCTACGACCGCGTCGACATCTACGACCCCGTGACCAACACCTGGCGCGAGGGGGCCCCGATGATCACCGCCCGCCACGGCATCTACCCGGTCGGCTACGCCGGGGCGATCTACATCGCCGGCGGCGGCGTGGTCCGCGGCTCGTCGAACTCCGACGTGTTCGAGGTGTATTACGCCGACCTGATCTGACGCGGCGTGTCGCGATCCGCGGTGGGTGTGGGACGGCGGCTAACGCCTATCGCCGGTAGCGACGCAGCGTCTCGACGACCTTGGCGTGGACGTCGAGGGGCCGACTCACCATGCGCCAGAACGCCTCGGTGACGCCGCTGCCGGCGGTCGAGAAACTCAGCGTGCCCAGCAGGAAGAACCGCTCGCGGATCGAGAAGAGCAGTTCGCTGTGGGCGATCTGTTGCAGGGGCGTTTCGAGGACGCGGACGCGCAGGACGCCGACGACGGTGACGACGCGTTGATCGGTGAGCACGTAGACGCGGCCCATCCACTCGAGGAACTGCCAGGCGATGCGGGCGGCGATGAGCAGCCCGCAGACCAGCGCCACGTGCTGGGCCGTTTGGTACAGACCGCTCTGGCGTGCGATGGACACGCCGACGACCGCCACGCCCAGCAAGATCGCCAGCGTGCGCAGCGGCGCGAGCAGGATGAACAGGGGGTGGGGCTTGAGCAGGAGGACGATGATCTCGCCGGGCTGGAGCAGCTGTTCGGGGAGCATGCCGGCGGCGCGGATGGCGACCTGTTCGGGCTCGAGCGGGCCGGTGGCCCCGCCGGCGGGCCCGGTGCCGGGGATGTTTCCGGGGGCGGGGGGTTCGGCTTGGTGGGTTGTGCGTAGCGTCTTCACGGCGAGGGGGCGGCGATGGCGTCGGGCCGGAGCACGCCGATGTCCGGGAGGTTGCGGTAGTACCCGTCGTAGTCCAGGCCGTAGCCCACGACGAACTCGTCGGGGATGTCGAACGCCGCGTAGTCCAGCGGGAAGTCCATCGCCTCGGGCCGTTGCTTCCGCAGCAGGACACAGGTCCGCAGCGCAAACGGGTTGCGTTTGGAAAGCTCGCCGACCACGGCCCGCAGGGTGTTGCCCGAGTCGAGGATGTCGTCGATCACCAGGACGTACCGCCCGGTGAGGTCGGTGGGGACCTTGGTCAGGGTCTGGTCGATCTTGGCGCCCTGGCTGGTCGTGGCCGTGCCGGGGTAGGACGAGACGGACATGAGGTGGATCTTCATCGGCTGGGGCAGGCAGCGGATGAGGTCGGCGACGAAGATGATGCTGCCGGTGAGGACCGGGACCAGCGTGACCTGGCCGTCGTGGTCGGACGCGGCGAGGTCGGCGGTGATCTCCTCGGCCAACGCCTCGACCCGGCGGGCGATGGCGTCGCGGTTGAGGAGGATGCGCTCGAGGTCGGCTCGCATGCAGTCCAGTGTAACCCTTGCCCGCCCCTCGCGACCTCCCCCGGATGCCCCCGGAGCTACCCGGCGGACCGGTCGACAACCCTTGACCCCGGCGGGTTCGCGGCGGACAATATCGAATCCGCCGGGCAGCCCCGTTGTTCCGCCTCCTCCCCTTTCACCCACCCCCGAATTACGCCATGACTCTTCCCCGCCGCGTCGCGTTGTTGTTGCTGCCGTTGTGTTTCGTGGGTCTGGGCTCCGTCGGCTGCGCAAACGACCCGGGCCCGGCCCCCGCCGCGCCGCCCACCGCGACCTACACCGGCCCGCGCTACCTCTACAACACGGTCGGCTCGCTCAGCCGCGTCGTCGACAACCGCCCCCAGCTCGTCGCCGGCTACGGCCTGGTCGTCGGGCTCGACGGCACGGGCTCCAGCGAGGTGCCCCAGAACCTCCGCCAGTGGCTCATCAACGAGATGACCAAGCGCGGCGTCGGCCGAACGCTTTACAACGAACTGCTGGACTTGAGCCCCGAGCAGCTCCTGGCCAGCCCGGACACGGCCGTGGTCCGCGTCGTGGGCATCATCCCCGCCGGCGCGGTCGAGGGCACCCGGTTCGACCTGCTCATCTCCGCCGCCGACACCCGCACCACCAGCCTCGTCGGCGGTCGGCTGTGGACCTGCGACCTCTCCGCCGGCGGCACCAACCCCGACCAGCTGTTCCTCACCCCGCTCGCCACCGGCCGGGGCCCGGTCTACCTCGGGCCCACCGAGTCCGACGGCGCCTCCCGCGACGCCTTCGGCCTCGACCTCCAGCGACGCCAGGCCCTGGTCGTCTCCGGCGGCCGGGTGCTCGAAACCCGCACCTTCGAGCTCGCCCTCAATCAGCCGTCCCGCGCCCGCGCCGCCGCCGTCGCCAGCCGCATCAACGAACGCTACCCCAAGGCCCCCTCCGACGACCGGGCGACCGCCAACGCCCTGTCGCCCCAGATCATCCAGCTCCACATCCCCGCCCGCTTCGCCGACCAGCCCTCACGCTTCCTCGACCTGGTCAACCACACCTTCCTCGACCGCAACCCCCGGTTCGTCGAGTTCAAAGCCCGCGAACTGTTGGACGACCTGCGAGAAGACCCCGGACGGGCCCCGCGCGTGACCCTGGCGCTCAAGGCCCTGGGCCCCAACGCCGCCCGCGTGCTGCGCGAGGTCTACCGCGACGCGCCCGACAACCCCGTGCCCCACGCCGTCCGGCTCGCCGCCCTCGAAGCCGGGGCCGCCGTCGGCGACGAGCGGGCCAGCCAATCGCTGCTCGAGATGGCCCAGCACGAAGACCCCAACGTCCGCATCCGCGTCGCCGAGGCGCTCGTGAACCTGCCCGAGTCGATCTACGGCAGCCGGGCCCTCCGCGGACTGCTCGACGACCCGGTCCGCTCGGTCCGCATCGCCGCCTACGAGTCCCTCGCCCGCACCGGCAACCCCATGATCGAGAGCACCGTCCTCCGCGACCGCGCCGGCGAGATCAAGCTCGTCATCGACCGCGTCCCCGTTCAGGACCCGCTCATCTATATCACTCAGAAGCAGCAGCCCCGCCTGGTCATCTTCAACCCCGGCCTGGGCTTCGACGCCGACACCTCCGCCGCGATCTGGGACAACCGCCTCATGGTCCGTCGCACCGCCGACGACGCCCCCGCCGAGCTGTTCTTCCAGCACCGCGACCCCGAGGCCGACAACCGCGTCGTCACCAACACCCACGCCATCTACCCCACCGTCGCCACCCTCGCCTACGTCCTCGCCCACCGCCCCAGCCTCAACGACCCCCAGCCCGGCTACGACCTGACCTACGGCGAGGTCGCCGACGCCGTCTTCCAACTCGCCCGCGCCGGGGCCATCGACACCCCCGTCGAGATAGACCGCTCCCTCCTCACCCAGCTCCTCGACCGCACCCAACGCCAGGCCCCCGGCCCCGACCGCCCCGACACCGCCCCCGCCCCCGGAAGCCCCGAAGGTACCTCCCCCTCCGCTTCCCGCTGACCTTCCGGGGCGTCCCCGTAAGCCGAGGGCTGCGGAGCCCCCAACGGGGGCGACAAAGCCCCGGACCCCCCGGATCTTCCCCGGATTCCCCCCCGACCGCCCCCTTACGGCCCAACATTGCACCCCACCCGTTACCATGCCCGATAACACGGGGAGCCCTGTCCCAAACCCCCTTCTCCCCGGCTCGACACGGAGGTCGACCCCCCGCATGCGACTCGCCAAGCTCACCCTCGCCGGCTTCAAATCCTTCGCCGACAAGACCGAGATCCGCTTCGACGAGCCCATCGTCGGCGTCGTCGGCCCCAACGGCTGCGGCAAATCCACCGTCTTCGACGCCATCAC
>JBCBSA010000033.1:0-13690 GCA_039819425.1 Planctomycetota bacterium | reverse complement strand
GCGGGGGGCCTGGCGGGCCGGGGGGGGCGGCGCGGGTGGTGGGGTGGGCGGGGGACGGGGCGCCGGTGGTGCTTCGGTGGGGGGGGACGCCGACGGAGGCGATCGAGGCGGTGGTGGGACGGCCGGTGCGGGTGGCGGCGGCGGGGGAGAAGGTCGCGTCGCCGGGGATGCTCGACCGGCACTACGCGCCGCGGACGCCGATGCGTCTGGTCGATCGGTTGTCGTCGGTGGATCCCGCGGAGTTCGGCGGCCGGGCGGTCGGGCGGGTGAGCCTGCGGGGAGACCGGGAACAAGACCCGGCGTTCGGTGTGGTCGAGGCGTTGTCACCGACGGGCGATCTGGTGGAGGCGGCGGCGAACCTGTTCGGGGCGCTGCACCGGCTGGACGCGGCGGGGCTGGACGTGATCGTGGCCGAGGCGGTGCCGGAGGTCGGGCTGGGCCGGGCGATCAACGACCGGCTGCGGCGGGCGTCGTGGGCGGAAGCGGGCGGGTGAACGCGGGGCGCTGCGCCGGCCGAGTTGCATAATCGGCGGGCATCGGGGGCGTCGCCGGGGCGCCGCTGCACAACGGATAGGCGGGGGCGAAACTTTAATTTTTCTCTCGGCTTTTTCGGACGCTCCCGAGAGCGTTTTTCGCTTGTTTTTGCGGTGGAAATCGTCGCGGCAAGCGGCCCCGGGGCGGGACGAAAAACTAACACACGGTTTGCGCGCCGGATCGATCCGGTTGGCATACTCTTCGCTCGCTGTAAAGCGAAGGGCCACGAAGCCGGGCCCTCTCCTTCGGTCCCGTGGAACGGGACTCCCGCCCTGACGGGGGCGCGCCGCCGGACGCGGCTCCACGCCCCTCCCTCCCCCGTGCGTCTCGCCGCCGCGTGACCCCCTACCCCCGGAATGTTTCTCGGCGATACCGAAAGCCGAGATCACTCGGGGGCCCCACCGCCCGGCCCGCGGAAAGACCACGACCCATTCCTCGGAAGGACGATTGTGATGGAAGCAGTGAAGCGTGAATCGACGACGGAACGGAACGAGATCGTGGCCCAAGCCACGGATCAAGAGTCGGCGTTCGCGCCCCGGCCCGCGACGGACGCGGCGGGGTTCGAGTTGAGCGGCGACCGGCCGGTGCGGCTGGCGTTGGCGGCGTCGGCGGTGGCCGGCGTGGCGTCGGTGCCGGTGGTGCTGGCGGTGTACGGCGCGGTGCCGATGGGCCACCTGTTGTACGTGGCGATGTTGATCGGGCTGCTGGTGGGCAGCGTGGGGCTGGTGGTGGCCGGGCTGGGCGTGGCCGCGTTGCGGGCGGTGCGCGGGTTCGGCCGGGCCACGGGCGAGCGTGCCGACAAGCGCCGAGCGCGCGGCGGCTGGCGGGGGCGGCTGGCGTTTGACTGACGGGGCGATGGAACCGGCCCGGGCCCGCGGCGTGTTGTCCGCGGGTCCGGGTGTTTGGTTACACCTTGAACACCGACTTACGCGGCACTCGGGTCCGACGTTCGCCGCGGCGACCGGCCCCCGGAAAGTCGTTGACCGCGGGCCATTGCCCGTCGGTGCCGCACTGGGTTTGGGTTACCCGACTTCGCGGCGCTGGAAGAGGGCGACGGCGAGGGCGAGGACGACGGTGATGTAGAGCGACGCATAGGCCGAGGTGAGCCCGAGGACGCTGAGGGTGAACTCGCCCTGGGCGTTGTGGACCAGGGAGTGGCCCTGGGTGATCGCGTCGGCGGGCCAGAGGTACTGGAGGTTGGGGGCGACGAGGTAGAGCAGCTTCGAGGCGGCGTAGGCGGTCTTGGTCGCCGCGTCGAGGTTGGCGCCGAAGACGGCGGCGAGGCTGGCGAACACGTCGAGCTCGGCGGGCAGGGAGAGGCGCTCGTTGACCTTGCCGCTGAGCGAGCTGGTGATAACGCCCAGGAAGAAGGTGGCGACGCAGATCAGCAGCGTCATCACCTGACCCAGCCGGGCCGAGACGGCGATGGCCACCGCGGTGAGGATGAGCACGGCCTGGAAGACCATGAACAGGCCCACGGCGATCTGGGCCAGCTCGCCGCCGCCGACGGTGAACTCGTGGAGCGGGCTCTGGAGGGCCCAGTCGACCGAGACGAGCAGGACGCCGAGGAACGCGGCGGTCGAGGCGGCGGCGAGGGTCTTGATGAAGGTGGAGGTGAAGACCCAGTTGTAGAGGTAGTTGCCCCCGGCGGCGACGGCGGTGGCGAGGAGCCCGGCGGCGAGGAAGAACAGGACGACCGGGCCGTCGACCGGGTCGCGGACGGTGGAGAACGCGCCCTGGCGGTAGGTGCCCATGAACAGCAGGCAGAGGGTCCAATAAGCCACGAGGATCGCCCCGGCCACGCCGAGGAACTTGCCGACCACGAACACGGGGCGGTAGACGGGTTTGCTGACGACGGTGAGGACGGTCTTCTGGTCGATCTCGCGGGTGAGCACGCCGGTGGCGGTGAAGGCGGCGAGGAGCATGCCCGTGATGAAGATCATGGACAGGCCCATGTCGACCAGGAGCTTGCGGTCGCCGTCGCCGGTCTCCATGGAGTAGGCGGCGAGCTGGGGGCCGAGGATGATCCCGAACGCCGCGATCAGGGTCAGCACCGTGAAGATCGGCTGGCGGATCGATTCGGTGAAGGTGTTGCGGGTGATCGTGGAGAGCTGCCGGATCATGCGAGTCGGGTATCATACCCGCCCGCAATTCGGGCCGGCCTCGACCGAGATCGGGCCGGAGGTGCGAACCGGGCGGGCGGCGGGGCGTAGCAATCTGTCCTACGCTTGATCTCCCGTCGACGTGACCCTCTGTGCTTCGGCTTCTGGGCCGAGCCCCGCCCCTTGAGTTTCTACGAATCCGCTCCGATCCGAGACGACCCAGGACCCCGCGTGCATGGCTGAAGAACAACAGCAGACCTACCAGAGGGCGGCCACCGCGGCGTTGTTGGGGCTGGGGACGCAGCTGGCCTTCGCGATCGTGGTGGCGGGGCTGGGGCTGTACGCCCGGTCCAACGCGCTGCACGCCGCGGCGTGGCACCTCTTCGGGGGGCTGCCGATCTGGGTCGCGTTATGGATGCTGTACCAGCAGCACCGCCTCGAGCGGCGCGAAGCCCTCGAGGCCGAGCAGCTCGCCCGGGAGGACGCCCGGACCGCGGCGCTCTTCGACGAGGCGGGTCACAACCTCGCCGCGGCCCGCAAGCGGCTGGAGGGGTTCTACCGCTGGGGGCTCAACGCGGTGTCCATCACGGTGGCGGTGTACCTGCTCTCGGCGGGGCTGGCGCTGCTGTGGGGCAACTGGCGCCTGGTCGAGACGGGCGACGACGGCCGCGACTTCCGCAACCTGGTCGACGCGGCGATGGCCAACCCGCTGACCAACCCGTGGATGCTCGTGGGGTTCACCGCGCTGCTGTCGTTCCTGGGGTTCCTCGTGGCCCGCTACATCGCGGGGATGACGCGGGTCCCGGCGTGGCAGCTGCTGCGGGGCGGGGCGGCGTACCTGATCGGCAACGTGCTGGTGCTGGTGCTGACCCTCGTCGCGGTGGTGGCCGGGGTGGTGATGCAGAGCGCCGGGCCGTTGGCGGCGCTGGCGTTGTTCGTGCCGGCGCTCATGGCGGTGCTCGGGCTCGAGACGCTGCTCGCGTTCGTCCTGGGCATCTATCGGCCGCGCCGCAAGGGCGAGATCGTCCGGCCCGCGTTCGACTCCCGCCTGCTGGGCTGGCTGACCCGGCCCGAGTCGCTGGGGAAGATCGTCTCCGAGACGCTGAACTACCAGTTCGGCTTCGAGATCACCAAGAGCTGGTTCTACGTGCTGCTGGGCCGGGCGTTGACGCCGCTGATCGCGGCGGGCGTGGTGATCCTCCTGGCGCTGACGAGCGTCGTGATCGTGGCCCCGAACCAGCAGGCGGTGGTCACCCACAACGGCGCGTTCGTCCGCGTCGCCGAGCCCGGCGTGAGCTTCAAGCTGCCCTGGCCCCTCGGCCGCGCGGAAAAAGTCGACGTCAAGCGCTCGCAGCAGCTGGTGATCGGCACCTACGAGATGGCCCAACGCGTCCCCGGCAGGGGCACGCTCTGGACCAACGACCACGTCCAGGGCGAGGTCAGCTTCTTCGCCACCGCCCCCACGCAGATCGACAACGCCGCGGTGCAGGAGCGCATCGAGCAGGACCTCCGCGAGGCCGAAGCGTTCGGGGACGCGACCGAAGCGGCCGGGAGGCGGGTTTCGTCGCTGGGCGGCTTGGTGTCGATGCAGGCGATCGTGACCTACAACATCGACGACCTGGCCCGGTACGTCGGCGCGGCGGACCCCAAGGCCGCGGCGGACCGCCCCGAGCGGGTGCTGGCGGCGGTGGCCCAGCGCCGGCTCAACGCCCTGGTCGCTTCGCGGCAGATCGACGACCTGCTGGGCATCGGCCGCGTCTCCGCCGGCGACACGCTGCTCGCCCAGCTCCGCGCCGAGATGGCGCCGTACGGCCTGTTCGTGCAGGACGTCCTGCTCTACGACATCCACCCGCCCAAGGAAGAAGAGGTCGCCGCCGCTTTCCTCCGGCAGGTCAACGCGCTGCAGGCCCAGAAGACCGCCGTCGAGAACGCCCAGCGCGACGCCATCGGCACGCTCTCGTCCGCCGCCGGCTCCCGCGCCGAGGCCCTGGTCATCGAGGCCGCCATCGCCGAGCTCAACGACCTGCGCAGCCAGCGCGGCCGCCCCGACGCCCCGGACGACCTAGGCCAACGCATCCTCGACAAGCAGACCCAGATCAACCGACTGATCGACCGGGCCGGCGGCGAGGCGTCCCGCACGCTGGCCGACGCCCGGCAGGACCGCTGGCGCACCGCCCTGGCCGAGAAGGCCCAGAGCTCGCGGTTCGTCTTCGAGCTCGCCGCGTTCGAGAGAGCCCCCGACTACTTCCGGGCCCGCACCTACCTCGAGGCCATCGCCGACGCCTTCGCCGACGCCAACCGCCGGGTGATCTCGACCGTCCCGATGGAGTCCGACTCCTCGATCCGGCTGAACCTCGAAGACGCCGCCAACGCGTCGGACATCTTCACCTCGCCGTAAACCGCGCCGCCCACGCCCAACCCCCGAACCCCGACCCCGCTCCCCGGCCCATGCGAAACTACACCACCCTCTTCATCGCCATCGTCATCTTCCTGGTGCTCGCGATCTACATGACCTTCTACCAGGTCCGGTTCGACGAATACGCCGTCGTGACCACGTGGGAAAAAGCCGACGTGCCGACCTACGACGACGCCGGCGAGCTCGTCGACGCCGGCAGCCTCGTGACCGATCCGGGGATCTACTTCAAGGGTTGGCCCTGGCCGATCAAGAAGGTCTACCGCTACCCCACCACGGTCCAGCTGCTCGAGCAGGAGCTGATCCAGTTCCAGACCCGCGACCAGAACGCGGTGGTCCTGCAGACCTACGTCACCTGGCGGATCGACGACCCCTACGCCTTCTTCGTCCAGCTGCGCAACCTCGAGCGGGCCCGCGAGGTGCTCGGCACGCAGATGTCCAACCTCGTCGGCGAGTTCTCCAAGTACCGCTTCGACCAGATGGTCAACATCGACCCCGACCGGCTCGCGCTCGACGACATCGAACGCGAAGCGACCGCCCAGCTCCGCGACACGATCGACACGCTCAACTACGGCATCCAGATCGAACAGGTCGGCGTCCGCCGGCTCCTGCTCGACGAGAGCACGACGACCGAGGTCTTCAACCGGATGCGCAGCACCCGCGAACGCCTCGCCGCCTCCGCCGAGCAGGAGGGCGAGAGCCAGGCCACCGAGATCCGCTCCGAGGCCGAACGCGTCAAGGGCCAGATCCTCAGCTTCGCCGAGGCCGAGGCCACCCGCATCCGCGCCGAGGGCGTCCGCGACGCCACCGCCAGCTACGACGTCTTCGAAGAAAACCCCGAGCTCGCCATCTTCCTCTCCAAGGTCGACACGATGCGGAAGATGCTGCCCGGCTCGACGCTCATCCTCGACGCCAACGCCCTCGAGTTCTTCGACCTCATCACCTCCCCGGACGCCGAAGCGCCCACGGACACCGCGAACACGGGGGGCGAGTGACCGTGTCCCAAGCCCCACCCCCCCCGCCCCCGACCGAGTCCCCCGCCGCCCCGGGCGTTGATCCGGCGCAGCAGTCGCTGGCCGACGCGCTGCGCGTGAGCTTCTGGCTCCTGCGAGTCGTCATGGTCGTGCTCGTGGTCGTCTACCTCTTCAGCGGCGTGTACCAGGTCGGCCAGCAACAAGAAGCCGTGGTCACCCGCTTCGGCAAGATCGTCGTCGACGACGAAGGCGTCGCCGTCCGGGAACGCGGGCTGCACTTCGGCTGGCCGTTCCCCATCGACCAGGTCGTCATCGTCCCGGTCAACGACCGGTCGATCGTCATCAACCAGGCCTTCGTCTACGAGGGCGAGGGGACCAACGGCCCGCTCAACCCCGAACGCGACGGCTCGCTGATCACCGGCGACGCCAACCTCGTCCACGCCCGCTTCGAGGCCCTCTACGCCGTCACCGACCCCGAAGACTTCATCCGCAACTTCGGCGACCCCGACACCGTCACCCAAGACCAGCCGCCCGTCCGCGGCAGCGCCCACAGCGCCGCGGGCGGCGCCGGGTTCACCGGCCTCCAGCGGGCCGAACGCCTCGTCCGCACCGTCGTCGAGCAGGCCATCGTCCACGCCGTCGCCTCGGTCACCGCCGACCGCGTCCTGGCCGGCGACATCGGCCTCGACCGCGCCCAGGCCTTCGCCCAGCAGCGCCTCGACGAGTTGAACGTCGGCATCACCGTCAAGAACATCGCCCTGGGCGCGGCCGGCGCCGAGATGCCCCGCGCCGTCGCCGACGCCTACCAGCTCGTCAGCCAGGCCGACGCCAAACGCTCGACCCTCATCAACGAGGCCGAGTCCGAACGCACCCGCCTCCTCGGCGAAGCCGCGGGCAAGGCCGCCCTCCCCGTCGCCGGCGAAGACGGGCCGCTCGTCCAACTCGTCAAGGAATACGAGCTCGCCACCACCCTCGGCGACACCGCCCGCCTCGACGACCTCGACGCCCAGCTCCGCGCCGTCTTCCGCAGCCTCACCGTCGAGACCAAAGACGGCCCGGTCGACATCGGCGGCGAGACCGCCACCGTCATCAACAACGCCCTGATCGACAAGTCCCAGGTCGCCGAACGCATCAAGACCGAGGCCGAGACCGTCCTCGAGCTCAAGGACGCCTTCGAGCGTGACCCCGAGCTGTTCAAGGAACGCCGGTGGCAGTTCGTCGCCCGGGAGGTGTTCAACGAGGACTCGGGGATCGAGCTGTTCTACGCCCCGTCGGGCCGACGGCTGCTGCTCGAGATGAACCGCGACCCCCAGATCACGCGTATCAAAAACCGTGAGCGCCTCGACGGCGCCGCCGAGGCCGCCCGCGAAGCGGCCCGGCAGTGAAATCTGAAAAACCGATCGCCCATGACCCAGCTCGCCGCCCAGCCCACCGCCCCCGGAAGTAGCCCCGGGGGTGAACACGACTATCTGATCCGTTGCGCCCGCCTCACCAAGGTCTTCAAAGACTTCTGGCTCCGCGACCGCGTCACCGCCGTCGACGGCATCGACCTCGACGTCCGCCGCGGCGAGGTCTTCGGCCTCCTCGGGCCCAACGGGTCGGGCAAGTCCACCACCATCAAGATGATCCTCGGGCTGCTCCACCCCACCTCCGGCGTGGTGTCCGTCTTCGGCAAGCCGGCCCGCGACGTCTCGGTCAAACAGCAGATCGGCTACCTCCCCGAAGAGTCCTACCTCTACCGCTTCCTCAACGCCCGGGAGACCCTCGAGTACTACGGCAAGCTCTTCCACCAGGACCGCCGTCAACGCCAGCAACGCATCGACATGCTGCTCGAGATGGTCGGCCTCGACAAGGTCCAACGCCGACCCATCGGCGAGTACTCCAAGGGCATGCAGCGACGCATCGGGCTCGCCCAGGCCCTCATCAACGACCCCCGCCTGCTCATCCTCGACGAGCCGACCACCGGCCTGGACCCCATCGGCACCCGCCAGATCAAGGACCTCATCCTCAAGCTCCGCGACACCGGCAAGACCGTGCTGCTGTGCTCGCACCTCTTGTCCGACGTCGAAGACGTCACCGACCGCGCCGCGATCATGTTCGGCGGCAAGGTCCGACGCGCCGGCACGATCGACGAGCTGCTGGCCAAGGAGGACCAGACCACCGTGACGCTGCCGGCGCTCGACGCGGTGAGCACCGAGAAGCTGGTCGCGGCGCTCGAGTCGATGGGGCTCGCCGACGCCCGGGTGACGCAGTCTCGGCAGAAGCTCGAAGCGTTGTTCCTCGACATCGTGCACCAGGCCCAGGCCGAGGGCGCCCGCACCGCCGGGGCCGGCAACGCCGGGGCCGTCGCCGCGTTCCTCACCACACCGGGGGCCCCCGGAAGCGAGGCGGAAACCCGCTCGGCCCACCTCCCCGAAGACGCCGACACCGCCCGCGTCCTCGACCAGCTCACCTCGACCACCCCGGAAACGTCCCCGGAAGAACCCGCTAAGCCGGGGACCGCACAACTCCCTCCCGTGGGCGACAAAGCCTCGGATCCCGCGGACGCTTCGTCCCTACCTGCCGACGACGACGTCCTCGCCGGCCTCACCGGCGAAGCCCCGCCGACGCCCTCGCCTGAACCGACGCCCGCCGCCGAGCCCGCGCCCCACACCAGCCCGTCCGCCCCGCCGCCGCGCACCGACGCCGACGACGCGGTGCTCGACGACCTCCTCGGCGGAAAGGGGTAAGGCATGTCCCCCGCCACACGCTTCGGCATCGTTACGCTGCTGGTCAGCCTGTGGGTCCACGCCTCGGAGGTGTTCCGGTACTTCGTGATCGTGATGCCGACGATGCGTGACGAGTTGTCCGAGGTGGTTGGCGTGGCTCCGATGAACGGGCGGGTCATGGCGGTGTGGGCGGTGTGGGATACGCTTCTCACGGCGTTTGTGGTCGGGATCACCCGCCTGTTTGTGGGGCCGTGGGGCCACCGCTGGCCGACGGTCGTCGCGGCGGGGTCGTTCGCCTGGCTCGGTTTTTTCCTGCTGTTCTGGATCGGCATGGTCAACATGGGCTTGAGTTCAGTGGGTCTGGCGTCGGTGGCGTTGCCGCTGGCGTGGATCGAGATGGTCGTCGCGGCCGGCCTGGCTTCATGGTTGTGGCGCCGGCTGAGGGATGCTTCGCGGGCGGCTCCGAAGGAGCAGCCACACGCATGAACCGTCCCCGCCCCCTGGTTTGGTGGATCGCCCTCGCCGTGCTGTCGCTCGGCGGCGGTGGCCTGTGGTTCTTGCTGACCGCGCAGGGAGCCGGGGCGCTCGGCGCGGTGGTGTACGTCCTCGCGGCGCTCGCGTCGTCGGCATGGATCGTGGCGGGGCTGGCGTGGTGGCGCGAGAACCCGTGGGTCGCCAAGCTCGGCCGGCTGGTCGTGCTCAACCTCACGCTCGGTCTGCTCACCGGGTTCTGCCTGGCCATCGGCGCGACCTCCACGGCGATCGCGGTCGCCGGCGGGTGGGGCATGGCGGTGGCGTTCGTGCTGGGGTTGGAGCTGCTGCGCCTGGCGTTGTCGCCGGGGGTCGCGGTGTTGGGCGTCGCGCGGACCTTGCTAGACGAAGCGATCCGCATGAAGCTGGCGCTGATCTTCGTGGTCGGTGTGCTGCTGCTGGTGCCGGTGCTGCCGCTGACGCTCGGCGGGGAGACGCGGCTGCAGTACCGGCTCGAGTCGTTCCTGACTTACGCGTTGACCGTTATCGGGGTGCTGCTGAGCGCGATGACGATCCTGCTCGCGGTGCGGACGGTCACGAGCGAACTCGAAGAGAAGCAGGCGTTCCTCACGCTGACCAAGCCCGTCAGCCGGCCGGGCTACCTCGCGGGCAAGTGGATCGGGATCATGGCGCTCAACGCGCTGCTGCTGGCCGTGGCGGGGGTGGGGGTGTACGCCTCGGTGAAGGTGCTCGAGCGTCAGCCGGCGTTCGACCCGGCGGACCGCGTGGCGGTCGTCGAGCAGGTGCTCACGGCCCGGGCCTCGGCCGACCTCCAACCCGTCGACGCCTCGACCCTGCAGATCGACTTCGAGGCGACCCTCGCCGACCTCCGCCGACGCGGCGTGAACCCGGCCGTATACGGCAGCCCCGACGACCCCGTCAGCCGGGTCAGCCCCGAGCAACGCGAACGCATCAAGCAGGACACCCTCAAGCAGTGGCTCACCGTCCCGCCGCGCGGCCGAACGACCTACGTCTTCACCGGCCTGTCCGACGCCCGGGACGCCGGCCCCAGCGTCCAACTCCGCTTCAAACCCAAGGCCTCCACCGCCCCGGGCGACAACCTCGTCCGGCTGGCGATGCGCGTCAACGACCGGCCCTACGCCAACCCCGAGCCCGGGCTCAACTTCGGTAAGCCTATCCCCCCCGTCCGCAACAACACCTTCCACACCGCCTACATCGGCTCGGACCAGATCCGCGACGACGGCACGCTCGAACTCACCGTCATCAACACCGGCGCCGAGTTCGGGCAGACCGCCGTCGCCTTCCCGCCGCCCGACGGGCTGGAGCTGTTCTACCGCGTCGGCGGCTTCGGCGAGAACCTCGCCAAAGGCTTGGCCGTGGTCTGGGTGCGGCTGAGTTTCCTCGCGGCGCTGGGGCTGGCGGCGGCGACGTTCCTGGGCTTCCCCGTCGCCTGCCTCGGCTGTTTCCTGGTGTTCTTCGCCGCGGTGGGCAGCGACTACCTCGGCGAGTCGCTAAGCCAATACGCCTCGCTCCCGCGCGAAGAGGTGCCGTGGTGGGACACGATCTGGCTGACGGTGTCCAAGTTTGTCGGCCACCTCGGCGCGGGCGAATTCTACGACGCGTTCAAGCTGGTCATCCGGCTGATCGGCGAAGGGTTCGCCCTGGTGGTCCCGCCGATGGCGCGGTACAGCCCCACTAATCAAGTCGCCTACGGCCGGGCCGTCGAGTGGTCCATGATCTCGGGCGTCGTGCTCCGCATCGGCGTCGTCAGCACGGGCGTCGTTGCCCTCTTCGCCGTCTGGACCTTCAGCCGGCGCGAAGTCGCGAAGGTCACGGCGTGACCCGTCGGGCGGTTTAGCGGTCGGCTTCAGACCACTCACATAAACTTTCCCAGACTCTTTCTTCAACCGCCAAACCACCCCATGACCCGAGACCGCCTCGTCCAACTCGCCGCCGTCTTCGTCGCCCTCGCCGCGCTCGTGGGCAGCGCGCTGCTCATCGACCCGATCAACCGCCAACGGCAAGACCTCCAGCTCACCTTCGCCGTCGAGAACAACCAGGGCGAGCCGCCGCAGTACGCGCTGCTCGCCGCCGGGCTGGGCAGCTTCCGCGGCGTCGCGGTCAACGCGTTGTGGTACCGCGCCGAGATGATGAAGCGCGACGGACGCTTCGCCGAGGCCAACACCCTCGCCACCTGGATCACCTACCTCCAGCCGCGCTTCCCCCACGTCTGGGGCTTCCTCGCCTGGAACATGGCCTACAACATCTCCGTCGAGACCTACACGCCCCAGGAACGCTGGGACTGGGTCAGCAAGGGCGTCTCGCTCATCCGCGAACAGGGCATCCCCTACAACCCCAACGCCGTCCGCCTCTACCGCGAGCTCGGCTGGATCCTGTTCCACAAGATCGGCCAGTCGACCGACGACGTGAACTGGTACTACAAGGGCGAGTTCGCCCGGGAGTGGGAAGAGCTCCTCGGCGCCGGGCCCGAGGTGCTCTCGCCGCAGGAAGTCGTCAACGAGATGCGCACCGTCGCGATCTACGGCGACCGCTACTTCTCCGCCGACGGGCTGTCCCGGGCCGTCGCGTTCGCGCTCGACGCCGCGATCGAGGCCGGCGAGATCGACGCCCTCACCGAAGACGCCGACGCGATCCGCGAGCTGTCCATCCTCCAACTCAACGAACGCCTCGCCGACCTCCGCCGCACCGTCTCCCCCGGCGACGAGTCGGCGGCCGCCCTCCTCGACGAGCTCGACGCCGTCGTCGCCGACCAGATCACCCGGGCCGAACGCGACGCGACGACCACGTTCCTCGAAGAAAACCCCCAGGCCCGCCCGATCGTCGAGGCCCTCCGGGAACAAGGGCTCTCGCTCAACCAGACCACGCTCCGCGCGATCGGCCAATGCCTGATGTTCCTGCGGTTCCGGCCGGCCGATGTCGTCGCCACCCTGCCCCCCACCATCATGTCGCCGGACGCCCAGACCGTGCTGCCCCTGGTCGTCCAGGCCCTGAACGCCCCGCCCGACGGCCCGCTCTACGCCGGGCTCTTCGGCCAGCTCCTGCCCTACCTCCGCGCCAAGGTGCTCATCGAGGATTACAACATGAAGCCCACCGTCATGTGGCGCTACATGTCGGCGACGCCCCAGCAGGTCCTTGACGACGACCCCACCGCCGCCGGCGGCTACGGCCCGCTCGACTGGCGCCACCCCCACACCCACAGCCTCTACTGGTCCCGCCTCGGCGTCGAACAATACCGCGACCTCCGCGACGACACCCGGGTCGACATCCTCAACACCCAACGCCAGGCCCTCCACTCGCTCCAGTCCCTCGTCGAAGCCGGCACCGTCGCGTTCAACCCCTTCAACCGCCCCGGCCAGCAGATCGACCTCCTGCCCGACCCCGACTTCATCGAGGGCTACCTCAAGATCATCGACGAGACCCAGGCCATGGCCGCCGACGACGAGTTCGGCCAACGCATCCGCGAGGACGCCTTCGACCAGGGCAAGGAAAACTTCCTCCAGAAAGCCGTCCTCTTCTCCTACCTCTACGGCAGCCCCGGACAGGCCGAGCACTACTTCCAACGCCTCAAAGCCGAGTACGGCGACTCCAACACCGCCCGCAGCACCGGCTGGTACGAACTCGACAGCGTCGGCGACTTCGTCGCCCTGCTCATCTTCGAGGAAGACATCGGCCGGCCCGGCCTGATCGGCCTCATCAACTCCCGCTTCGTCGAGGCCTTCCGCAAGGGCCTGGGCGTCGGCAACCCCCGCGCCCTCGCCGTCTTCAGCCGAAACCTCGAGATCGCCCAGGCCGTCCACAACCTCTACAACGAGAAATACGCCTACGAGACCGGCCTCAACGTCGGCGGCGGCCGGCTCCGCCTCCCCCCCTTCGAGGAGATGGCCTTCGACGCCTTCACCCGCTTCATGCAGGACCCCAACCACGACCTCATCGTCCGCGTCAACGCCTACCAGACCGCCTTCCGCCTCGCCGCCCAGGGCCTCCCCCTCGCCCCCCAGACCTACCGCCGCTGGGCCCCCACCGTCTCCGAACAGCTCGCCGCCCAGGGCATCGAGCCCACCGCCGCCATCCCCGTCCCCCCCAACGTCGTCGAGTCCACCGACGGCCTCGACCAACGCCAAGGCGGCGAGACCATCCAGCGACAGTAGGTCCGTGTTGAACACGGTGCCGAACCCACTAGATCATCCCAACCACACGTTTAGCAGGTGCGGCGCAGCCGCCCTTTCCGGGGGGACAAACCCCGCGGGGTTATGACCAGATCGTATTGAACGTCCGCCCACGCAGGTGGACAGATTCCGGCAGCCCGGGCAGGTCGAGGAGCACGGTGGTGTCGTCGGGGTTGGGGTTGGCCGCGACCAGGACGAGTTGGCCGTCGGGGTTCTCAAACAACAACGAGAACGCCCCGTGGTGGCCGCGCATCGGCAGGAACTTCGCGCCGGGCTGGAC